>JAXDMI010000717.1:0-6397 GCA_034666145.1 Myxococcales bacterium
GCTTCAAAGACTCCTCCTCTCGAGCTCCTCCCGACGGGCGATTCCGCGCTCGACTCGATACTCGGCGGCGGACTGCCGGCGCGCTCGCTCGTCACGATCGGCGGCGAGCCCGGATCCGGCAAGACGATGCTCACGCTCCAGATGCTGTTCGCCGCTGCAAGGCGCGGCGAGAAGAGCCTCTATTTCACGACGCTTTCGGAGCCGGCGATCAAAGTCATTCGCTACATGCAGAAGTTCGAGTTCTTCGACCCGGACCTCCTCGACAAGAACGTCATCTTCGCCGATCTCGCCGCGGCCGGCCGACAGGGCGCCGAGCGGACGTTGGCCGAGCTCGAGTCGCGGATCGCGAAGCACGCCCCCACCCTGATCGCGATCGACAGCTTCCGCGCGCTCGGAGAGCTCCTCGGCGTGGACTTGCGCGCCTTCGTCTACGACCTCGCGGTGTCCATGGCGAGCTCCGGTGCAACGACGCTGCTCGTCGGCGAGTACGCACGCGACGAGGTCACGACGCTGCCTGAGTTCGTCGTGGCAGATGGCATCCTCCGCCTCGCGACGGAGCGACGAGAGCTGACATCGACGAGGGAGATCGAGGTCGTGAAGTTGCGCGGCACGGCGCATCTCTCCGGCCGCCACTTCTTCGACATCGGCGCGCACGGCCTGACGTTCTATCCGCGCGTCAGCGCTCCCGTCGAAGTCGATCGCGGCGCAGCGGCGTCGGTGCGCGCGAACGCGCCCGATGACCGTGCAAGCACCGGCGTCGAAGGGCTAGACGAGCTGTTCGCCGGCGGTCTTCCGCGAAACAGCGCGACACTCATCCAGGGAAGCACGGGAACGGGCAAGACGCTGCTCAGCCTCCAGTTTCTGATCGACGGGGCGAAGCGTGGAGAGAAAGGCGTGTTCTTCACGCTCGAAGAGAGCGCCGAGCAGCTCCGGTCTCATGCCGAAGGTTTGGGTTGGGATCTCGCGCGGCTCGAGGAAGCGGGCCTGATCGTCATCAAGTATTCGTCGCCGGTCGAGCTCTCGACGGACCGCTTTCTCTATGAAGCTCGGACGGAGGCCGCTGCACTCGGTGCCACGCGCGCGGTGTTCGACAGCCTCACGACCATGGCGCTCGGAGTCCAGTCGGACCGTCGCTTCAAGGAAATGGCTTACGCCATCGCCAAGCACATGCGGGGTCAGGGGGTGACGCTGGCGATGACCCTGGAGGCGGAGCAGTTGATGGGCGCGGCGACCATCGGAAGCCAAGGCGTGTCGTTCATCGCGGACAACTTGGTCCAGCTCCGTTACGTCGAGATCGAGGGTCGCCTCGAGCGTGCGATCTCCGTCATCAAGGCACGTGGCGTCCAGCACGCGTCGGAGCTCCGATCGATGATCATCTCCAAGGGTGGCATTCGCGTCGTCGCGGGTCGTTTCAAAGAAATGAGGGGCGTGCTCACGGGTCTCCCCGCCCACGACCCGAGACCGAAATCATGAACGACAATGCGGGCCGTCATCGGATCACGCGCGCATTCTCCGAGATCGCGCACACGCTCGAGTGCAGCGACGACGCAGCCCAGCGAATCACGCGCTCACTCGGTCTCATGCAGGACCTCGTGCCTTATCGGCGGTGCGCGCTGCTCAGCTCGCTCTCACGGACCTCGCGCGAGCTCTACACGGTGCCGGAGCTTGCCACCGAAGAGGAGAAGAGCGCGCTCTCGACCAGGCTCGGGAGCGCACTGCGCGCGACGAGCAGCGTGAGCTCGGCCGAAACGACGCCCGTCTCCGATCGCCAGCCCCACATCACACTTCCTGTCGTCGGTCTCGACCGGGTGATTGGCGTCGTACGCGTCGAAGCGGCAGTCGGTACTACGTACGACGCTGACCACGTCGGACTCCTATCGATCGTCTGCGCTCAGCTCGGCGCGTACCTCACCGGCGTCCAGCTCCGGGACGATCAAGCGCGGAGGCTCCATGATCTCCAGGCCGCGCACGACTTCCAGAAGCTGCTCGTGGGTGTGGTCGGGCACGATCTCCGCAATCCGCTGAGCGTCATCATGGCGGGAGCGACGGTCTTGCAACATCAGGGTCTAGCCCCCGAGAGCCACAAGGACGTAGCGCTGCGGATCCAGAAGAACGTCCGGCGCGCGGCGCGGATCATCGATGATCTGCTCGACCTGACGCAGATCCAGCTTGCCGGTGGGCTCCAGCTGCATCGCCAAGCCGTCGACCTCGGCGCACTTGCCGAGGAGATCGCCGAGGACGCGCAGCTCGCGACACCGGAACGCCGCGTCGTCTCCGATAGCCATGGTCAGCGTGTCGTCGTCGAGTGCGATCCCGAGCGAATCAGCCAGGTGTTCACGAACCTCGTTGGTAATGCTGTGCGCTACGGCGCCGAGGGCGAGCCGGTGCGCCTCGACGTTCGGGCGGAAGGCGACGACGCGGTCATCTCCGTCCGCAACCGCGGCCCGCAGATCTCTCCCGAGCTACTGCCGCACATCTTCGATCCGTTCAAGCGAGGAGCGCGCGGACCGAGCACCGAGCGGCGCGCGCATGGTCTCGGCCTCGGCCTCTACATCGTCTCCGAGATCGTGCGAAGCCACGGGGGGCGCATCGACGCGCAATCAACGCCCGAGGAGACGTCATTCACCGTGTCGCTGCCGCTCCGCACGAACGCGAGCGCTCGCGAGTCGACCCCGCCCTTTTCGACGCGCCGCGGTCCTATGTGACCTCGTGTCGAGTTGGTCACGGAGGCGCGGGCGCCATCTGGATCACCACCTGGTGGATCGCCTCGCGTGCCGGATCCGAATCCCCAGCCACGAAGACAGCGCCCGAGCGCGCCGCGCCGATGGTGCTCGCGCGAAGGCCGTTGAACAGCGGGACGGCCGGAGCTCGCGGGTTGCCGTCCTCGTCGAGGTACACGATCGACTGCTGGCCTGCGGAGTCGGGAGACGTGACGACGCACACCCCGCCGCTGCAGCGCGTGGCGTCGAGCGGTGCGGGATCGGTCGGCACGCTCTTGCCCGAGTAGCTCTTCACCAGCGTGCCGGTGCCGGTGTAGATGCCGATGGATCCCGGCGCCGGGGCATCGACGACGTGGAGTCGACCCTGCGTATCGCGCGGCGTGGTGGACCGCACGGGCAGCGGACCCCACGGCGGGTCAGCCAGGTCGACGGAGCATGCGTTCGCGCCGAGCGTCAGCCGACCCAGCTTGCCCTCGGGACCTTCGAGACCCCATCCACCCTTGCCGTCGTCGTCGAGGAGGAGGTTGCCGACGAAATTGTCGATGTACCCGGGCCCGATCGTGCACTTCAAGACGGGCAAGGGAAACGCGCGCTGCAGTTGGTCGGTCGCCGACGCCCACACCGTGCCATCGTCATCGACCGCGACGTCAGTGAGGGTAGCTCGAGCAAATGACGGTTCGAAACCGGGGTCACGCTCGAGAACGCACGGGTCCGCGCTCGCAACGGTGTATCGCCCGAGCCGCCCGTTCACGCTCACGTAGAGGATCGGCTGCGCGCTCTGCATGCGCACCATCAGCTTCACGAACACACCGTTGCCGTCGATCAGCCAGGGCCCTTCCTTGAATGAGCACCGCTGGACCGGATTCGGCGGCTTCGGGACCGGGACCGACGGTTGGCCCGCTCCTGGACGACCCGGCTCCGCGTTCGGCGGTACGCCGTCGACGCCAGGCGGCGCACCGTCCACCGTCCCGTTCGAGGAGCTCTGGACGAGACCACCGCAACCGGCGACTGCCGCCGCGACGAAGAGCGCGGTTGCGACCGTCCGACGACGCGACACGACGCACGCGCGGAGGCCGTGGAACATGGTCCAGGTTACGCCTCGCTGTCTCCGCGGATCAATCGCCGACGCGCGCCGCACGCTGCCGTCATCCCCAGGGAGTACGAATTCACGATCACTTCGTTGGATCGGCGGGCACGCATGCGGTGACTCACCAGTGATGAAGAACGCGTGGCTCCTGCTCATTGGATCTTGGGCTGCTGCCTGCGGCGGCGGCACGACGCAGGGAGCGAGCATCGACCATCTCTACGACGAAGCGTCGAGCGACGCGCTCGGCGTGCGCCTGCTCTATCGGCTCGACACGTCGCTTGGCGAGTCGGACGTGGAGCTCAATCTGCGCGAGCACGCGCGACTCGGCGTGCGTGGTCTCATGGAGCTCGCCGGGGATCGGCGATCGTGCAACCTCGGCGACCGCTGGCGCGAAGTGGACGAACGGCGACTTGGGTTCATGCTCCATTGCACCGATGGCGTGGATCGAGAGGGGATCTTCGTCGCCGACGAGGGATCGACGCTGCTCCACCCGCCGACGATTGCGGGATGGTTCGAAACGCCCGTGAAGCTCGAGAGCGTGGGCGCCGATCGCGCGGACGAAGGAGACGAGCATCCGCCCCACTGGGCCTCGTATCGGTTCGCGCTCGTCCGGCCGTGACCCGTTACGTCATCAAGCCCCACGGCGGCGTCGCGCGACCGAGCTCTCGGCCGAGTCGAACGGATGGTTCGCGCACGGATCCAAATCCGTCGTGCCCACTGAGCGTCCTCGTTGCTCCGGAGAGTCGTTCTCGTGCTCTTGCTCGATCGCGGCGTCGTCGTCGACGCGCGCGCTCGACGGTTCATCGGCGATGCGCATGCGGGAGGACGCTTCCGTCTCGTGCTCGACCTTTGCCAGAGCGGCGTTCACGACGCGCTGATGACGTGCGCGGAGGATCACCAGCACGACGAGCCACAGCGCGAACGCCACCGCGATGGCCACCTTCGCGATCGGAGTGAGCTGTCGCGGGCCGCTACCGCCCTCGACCATCACGAGCCACCACGCCAGGAGAGGCGCGTAGACGAGCGAGACGATGAGGGCCCGCGACGACCACGGCTTCCTCAGTAGATTGTCGTCGATGTCCGGTGACCGCGGCTCGCGCGGCTTGGCGGAGACGCGGTAGGGCACGTCGTGATCCTAGCACCCGCGCGCGAGCCCGGGCCCTGACCCGCCACGCTCATGGCTCGACGAGCCGCTCCCCGGAGTAGGAGTGCTTGCAGTCGAACGGCGTCGCCGTGCGCGCGGCATCGAGCTCGACGACGGTCTCGCGTGCGCGCGGCTCACCCGTGATGCGTACGTCCGCGAAGAGCTGCCACGTCATGTCCGCGCACGTCCGGAGCGGTCCTTGCTCGACCGTGACCGGGCACGCGCCGTCGTGGGTGAAGCGATGCACGACGTGGAGCACGTCATGACCGAGGAGGAGCATGAAGTCGGTGCTGCCCTGCATGGTCTCCATCATGAAGGTGGAGACGAGGTTGGGCAGCGTCGGGATCGCCCACGTGACGTCCGAGTCGGGCGTGTCGCCTGGCGCAATCGTGTAGCCGAGCCGACGGCAGGAAGTGAGACCGAGGCTGTCGGGGCTGCCGCCGTGCTCGCCGAGCGGCAAGCGTCGCACCACCGCACCGCGCGTCAGCACCAGCTCCAGCTTGCTGGGATGGTTGCCAGCGTAGTCCTGGTCGGGAGGCAGCCTTTGCAGCGTGCGCGACGGATGGATGCGCCACGTGATCTCGAGGAGCGACGCGGATGGGGCGCCCGCCGCGAGATCGAGCGTGAGGTACGTCTTCGCGCGTGGGAGCGCCTTCACCCATCCATCGCTCCCTGAAGGGGTGACGAACGTGTCCTCGCGCGGTGGCGCGCGCCGGGTCACGGCGGTCGCGTCCGCGCCGCCATCGACGTCGCCCTCATCGGCGCGCGCGGTCGTGCCCGCGTCCGCGCGACGCGGGGCGGCAGGCTCCGCCACGTCCACGACGGTGGGCGGCGCCGACGAACGCGTGAGCGGCACGACGGAAGAGCGCGAGCATGCCGGTGCGCACGTCAGCAAGCACCCCAGCGTGAGGAGCACGAACGCAGGCCGGGACAGCGTCTTCGACGTCACCGCCTTCTCAACGCTCGACGCCCCGGCTCTCGTCCAGCGTGAAGCCCCATGTCGGCTGCTCCGCGTCGATCACCGGTCAACGGCCAGTGATAGCGATGACAACGTCGGATCGTGGCGTACCGTGACGAGAACGAAGCCCTGCGTGCGGCGCTGGCCGCGAAGGACGACGAGATCGCCCACCTGCGACGCGCGCAGGAAGCGCCGGCGTTCACGCCGCATGCTCCGAACGAGCAGCTGCCGACCACCCAGACGCGACGCGACCTGGAGCTCGAGGCCGAGCGCGAGCTGATCCGCCTCAGGAGCTCGATCCAGTCCGGTCAATCGAACCGTCGCGCGGCGGGCCCGACCTTCACGCTCGCCGCCGTGACGTGCGCGCTCGTGGCGATCTGGTCGTTCTGGCGCGCCTTCGCGAAGGCCGAGCCCGCGATGTTGCTCCTCGCCATCGCTGTCGGCTTCGTCGGAGGAGCGAGCGCGCGAAGCTCTCCCACTCCGCGATG
>JAXDMI010000718.1:0-5025 GCA_034666145.1 Myxococcales bacterium
CGCGCGCGCTCTGGTAGCGATCGTTCGCGTCCTTCGCGAGCGCCTTCATGACGATCGGCTCGAGGTCGACGGGGTAGTCGGAGCGCACGTCGCTCGGGCGCGGGTACTCGCGCTCGCAGATGAGACGGAGCGTCTCGTACTCGCTCGCGCCCTTGAAGAGCCGCTTGCCGGTGGTGAGCTCGAACAGCATGACGCCGGTCGAGAACACGTCGCTCCGCGCGTCGATGACCTCGCCACGCGCCTGCTCGGGCGACATGTACGGGACCTTGCCTTTGAGCTTGCCGCTCTTCGTGGCTTCTCCGACGCGGCTGTCCGACTTGGCGATGCCGAAGTCGACGATCTTCACGTCGCCGGTGAACGTGACGACGACGTTCTGCGGGGAGATATCGCGATGGACGATGTTGAGCGCCGAGCCGTCGAGCTCGTGCTTCTCGTGCGCGTACGAGAGGCCGGCGCACATGCCGAGGATGATCGCGAGGGCGTGCTCGAGAGGGAACTCGAGGACGCCCTTCTTCTTCATCTGACGAACGATCGAGCGCAGGTCCTCGCCGTGGACGTGCTCCATCGCGATGTAGTACTGGCCGTCGTGCTGACCGACGTCGAAGATCTGGACGATGTTCGGATGCGAGAGCGTCGCTGCGATGCGCGCCTCGTGGAGCAGCATCTCGATGAACGCGCGGTCCTGGTTCATCGACGGAAGGATCCGCTTGATGACGAGGAGCTTCTCGAAGCCGGCGACGCTCTTCTGGATCGCGAGGAACAGCTCGGCCATGCCGCCGGTCGCGAGCTTGCGGATCAGCGTGTACTTGCCGAAGCGACTCGGCATGCCGTCCATGCCGAGCGAGTCACCACCGGGGGCGCCCACAGGACCCTGCGGGGTCGCAGCGAGCGTTGGAGGCGACGACGGAGCCTGGGACATCCTAAGGGAAAACCTAGTCCGCGGAGGTGCTTGGGTCAATCGAGCGACATCGGTGCAAGCGGCGTGCAACGGTGTAGAGACGTTGCGCGAACGGAGTACTGTCGGGTCTTGTAGTCTGATGGGCTGTCCGCGATGAAACGCCGTTGTTCTGGACCTTTCCTTGCGTCGATGGGGGCGTCGGTCGGGCTCGTGGCGGCGCTCATGACCGGCGGCGTGGCGTCCGCGGCGGGGCCCATCACCAAGGGCCCGTGGATGCAGCACGTCACGCCGACGTCGGCGGTCGTCCTCGTCGAGGTCGATCCGCCCGCGCCCGTGACCATCGAAGTGGGGATGGGTGCCGCCGTCGGCTCGACCGATGCGGGGGCGGGGAGCGTCATCGAGAGCCGTGAGGTCCGTCAGCTACACAGCATCCTCGTGAAGGGGCTCGAGCCCGCGACGCGCTACCCGTTCACCGTGCGGGTCTCCGGCGCGGCGAGGTACGGAGCCATCACCACCGCGCCGCGCGAAGAGAGCGGCGACCCGTTCCGGTTCCTCGTCTACGGCGACAACCGCAGTGACGACGCCACGCATGCTGCCGTCGTCGTTTCGATGGTGAGTCGAGCATCGAGCTTCCTCATCAACACGGGCGACCTCGTCGAGCGCGGGAGCTCGCGCTCGGAGTGGCAGTCCTTCTTCGACATCGAGGCGCCGCTCACGCGCGAGCGCCCCATCTTCTCGTGCGTCGGAAATCACGAGCTGACCGACGGCGCCGGTCTCGACTACGTGCGCTACTTCGGGCCCGCGGACCTTCCGAAGGAGGTCGTCGCGCCCGCGGCTGCCGTCACCGGCATTCCGCTCCACGACGCGGGCTCACCGAAGCTCACGCTCGATCAGCTGAGCGGAACGTTTCGCTGGTCGAACGCGCGCTTCTTCATGGTCAACGGCATGGTGCCGTACACCACCGGCCCGACGCGCGCGTGGCTCGAGAGAGCACTCGGCGATTCCGACGACGAGCCGGGCCTCGTGTGGCGCATCGTCGTCGTGCACCACGGCCCGTGGTCGAGCGGGCCGCACGGCGACAACAAGATCCTGCACGACGGGAACGTTCCGCAGCTGCTTCGCGCGCACAAAGTCGACCTCGTGCTCGCCGGTCACGATCACATCTACGAACGAGGCTCCGCCGACGGCCTCGCGTATCTCGTCTCCGGCGGCGGCGGCTCGCCGGTCTATCGCGTGAAGAAGGCCGAGAAGACGTCGCGTCGCTACGAGTCGGTGCACCACTTCGTCGAAGCGTTCGTGAGCCCCGCCGCCATCCAGTTCGTGGCCATGCGTCCGGACGGCTCGACGATCGAGTCGTGCGCGCTCGCGAAAGGCATCGGATGGACGTGCGACGGAAGCGCCGAAGGTGGCGCCGGTCCGGCGCCTGCGCTGTCGTCGTCGTCGTCACGCTGCGGTTGCCGGACCGCGGGCAGCGACGGCGCGCCCTCCGGAAGGAACGCGGGCTTGCTCTTCGTCGCCGCGTGCGCCGCCGGCACGGCGCTGCTCACGCGGCGCGCACGACGACGTTTCATGCGATAATCGGCGCATGCAGAAGGCGCTGGTGCTCGTCGTCCTCGTCCTCGCGGCAGCCTCTTCGACCGCGACGATCGGTTGCACGACGTATCGCGACCAGCTCGTGCGCAGTCAGCGGTCGTACGAGCAGAACGAGCACGAACGCACGCTCGGTCTGCTCCGCGCGCTCGAGCCGAACGTGACGCGTCTGTCGACGCCCGAGCAGGCGCAGTACGCGTATCTGCGTGGCATGACCGACTACCGGATCGGCCACCGCATCGATGCGCGTCACTGGCTCGCCATTGCACGGACGTACGACGACGCCTCGCCGGGCACTCTGCCCGCCGACTGGAAAGCACGCATGACCGACGCGCTCGACGAGATGAACGCCGTCGTCTACAGCGACGGCCTCGTCGAGCTCGCGACGTCGCGCAAGCCCGGCGAGGACAGTCCGCCGAAGGACGTCTCGTCGAAGACGACCAAGTAGGCGCTCGCGAGAGGCTCTACGAGAGTCTCTACGAGGACAGCGCGCTCAGCTTTGCTTGAGCGTGTCGAGGCGATCCTTGATCGCGAGCCGCATCTTCTTCAGCTCGACGGTGAGCTGGCGTTCGGACGGTGTCGGTCTCGGACGGTGAGCGAGCTTTTTGAGCTGGAGCTCGAGAGCGCGGGCCTGGATCTCGATCTCACGTGCATTCAGACGCGACAGGTTCATGAACCCTCCGACAGAGCGAGAGAGAAACGAAACACGAGTGGGCTACTGCACGGCTCGCACGCTGGCGTGCTCGAGAACGCTCGCCAACACCGCCGTCACAACGACCTACGTGTTAGCAGTGCGCCACATTCCCGCTAGACGCGCGCCCGTCTCTTCACGGTCGCTTTCCCGCTGTTTCGCGGTGCGTCGTGCGGGGTCCGGACATCGTTTTTTGCGAACGCGATTGTTGGAAACAACCGTGCCGCAGCGAGGTCTATCCTCGACACATGATCTCTCGCGGGTTTGCCATGCGATCGATGAGCCGCGTCGGAATCCTCGTCTGCTTCGGCGTGGTCGCAGGATGTGGCGGCGCGTCGCTCAACGTAGCTCAGCCACCTCCCACGAACGTCCAGGCGACGAACCAGATCATCGGCACGCGCGCCGAGGGAACCGCGAAGGAGCTTCTCGCCAAAGGCGAGCGCGCGCTCCTCGCGCAGCGCTGGCAAGAAGCCGTCGACGCGTTCGAAGCGCTGCTCGCGGGCGACAGCGCCGCCGCGAACGATCCGCAGCTCGTCTACGATCTCGCCGTCGCCTACGAAGGCCTCGGCGAGCGCGAGAAGGCGCGGGCTCGCTATCGCGAAGTGGTGCGTCGCTTCCCCGACGATCCCAACGCACGCAACGCGCTCGTGCGCGAGGTCTCACTCGATGCGCATCTCGAGGACTGGACTGCGCTCGGCGAAGCCGGCGAGATGATCCTCGCGCGCAAGGAGAACGATCCCGCCGAGAAGATGCTCGGCCTCGGGGCGCGCGGCCTCTCGAAGATCCAAGCCGGCGAGGAGCCCGCCGCGACACGCGCCATCCAGCAGGGCCTCGAGCTCATGGACGAGACGCGCTACGGCGCGACCGGACAGCTCCCCGTGGCCGCAGCGATGATCAAGTACGCGAACGGTGAGCTTCGCAAGTATCGCTCCGAGAAGATCTCGATCAATCCGCCCGGCCCCGACTTCCTCATGAAGCTCGAGATGCGTTGCTCGTTCTTGCTCGACGCGCAGTCGTCGTACGCCGACGCGATTCGTTCCGTCGATCCGCAATGGGCGGCGATGAGTGGGTACCGCGTCGGCGAGATGTACCGGACGCTCCATCACGACCTCATGCTCATCCCGCCGACCGACAAGGCGAAGACCGAGCACGACAAGCAGCTCTTCTACGGGATCATGCACGTGCGCTACCGCGTGCTCCTCGAGAAGGGGATGGAGATGATGAAGCGGACGTTGGCCCTCGGTGAGAAGACCGGGGTCGGCGCGGCATGGATGAAGCGCGCCGAGACGCTGAAGGCCGAGATGGACACGGCGCTCGAAGAGGAGAAGGCGATGATCGCCAAGTTCCCCTTCACCGAGGAGGAGCTGACGAAGGCGCTCGAGATCATGAAGAAGAAGGCCGCCGACGATCTCGCGAAGGCGTCGAAGAAGTAACCGCCGGGGAGCGGGCCGGACTCTTCGCGCGCGGGCTTGACGCCTCGCCGCGTTGGTGCGACCGGGTAGAGAGGGCGCACGCCCCCGGTCTGGCGCCTTCCTTGCTTGCGTGTCTCCGCCTTCTCGGCTAACCTTCGCGCCCCTGATTCCTCGCGCGGAAGTCCTCCTTCCGACGGGTGAAAGCAGGGGGAATTTCACGCAAATTCACGCGCTGGCGTAGCTCAATCGGTAGAGCACCTGTTTTGTAAACAGGCGGTTAGCGGTTCAAGTCCGCTCGCTAGCTCGAATCGATTCTCGTGACGAAAACTTAGATTATATCGAACGATTCCGGAGAGTTGCCCGAGTGGCCAAAGGGAGCAGACTGTAAATCTGCCGGCTATGCCTTCGTTGGTTCAAATCCAACACTCTCCACC
>JAXDMI010000719.1:0-6469 GCA_034666145.1 Myxococcales bacterium
CATCCAGGCGATGTGCGTTCGCGACTGCCTCGAGGAGGACGCCGTCGCCATCGTGAGGGAGCGCTTCACGTCGGAGATCGTCCCGCACTTCCTCGTCGAAGAGATTCTCCTCTCCGCGGTCGAGGGACTCGGCGCCGACGACCTCGTCGAGCGCACACGCGCCGAGCACGCGACGATGCTTCGGCTCCTCGAGCATGCCGGAACCACCGACCCGTCCCCGCTGCGGGAGCTCGCGCAGCTCCTCGTCGAGCATGTGCGCTTCGAGGAGCGCGAGCTCTACCCGGCCTGCGAGGAGCGCCTCGACGACGACGTGCTCGATCGCATCGCACGAGCGCGAGCGTCTTCGCCCGACGAGAAAGCTTGACCGTGGTCGCTTCGGCACACGCGCTGCACGCAGGCGCACGTGGTGCCCGCGCCATTGGCCGAGCTGAGCGCTCCGATCGGGCCGGTGTCCGCCGTCGGCGTCGGCATGCCGCCATTGCCCGCGTCCGGCCCGGCCTCGTGGTTCCCCGGCGTATGGATGCTGCGTCACTACCGCCGCGCGTGGCTCGTTCGTGACGTCGCCGCGGGCCTCGTGCTCACGGCGCTCCTGGTCCCCGCAGGCATGGGCTACGCAGAGGCCTCAGGTCTGCCCGCGATCACGGGGCTCTACGCGACGATCGCCACGCTGATCGCGTATGCGATCTTCGGTCCGTCCCGCATCATGGTGTTGGGGCCGGACTCGGCGCTCGCGCCGCTCATCGCCGCGGTGGTCATCTCCAAGGCGCACGGCGAACCTGCGCGGGCCGTCGCCCTCGCATCCATGCTCGCTGTCCTCACGGGCGGCATGTGCGTTCTGGCGGGCGTCGCGAAGGGCGGCTTCATCACCGATCTTCTCTCCAAGCCCGTACGCGTCGGATACATGAACGGTCTCGGGCTCACGATCCTCGTAGCGCAGCTCCCGAAGCTGTTTGGCTTCTCGGGCGGCCCTCCGCAGGTCGCGGCTGCCTCGGCGTCTTTTCTGCGCGGCTTGATGACCGGCCAAACGAGGCCCGCGGCGCTCGCCATCGGCAGCGCATGCCTCTTCGTCATTCTCCTCGGCAGAGTCTTCGCCCCGCGCCTGCCCGCCATCCTCGTCGCGGTGGTGGGCGCCACCATCGCCGTGACCGCCCTCGGCCTCCGGCACGACGTTGCAGTGGTGGGTCTCCTCCCGCGCGGCGTGCCCGTCCCTGCCATTCCCGCCCTCCGCATGGATGATGCCCTCGATCTCCTCGGCGCCGCCGTCGGGATCGCGCTCGTCTCGTTCGCGGATACGAGCGTCGTGTCTCGAACGTTCGCGGCACGGCTCGGCTACCGCGTGGATGCGAACCGCGAGCTCATGGCGCTCGGCGCGGCAAACATCGCGGCAGGCCTTCTCGGAGGCTTCCCCGTGAGCAGCAGCGCCACGCGAACCCCCGTCGCGGAGGCGGCCGGCTCGAGGACGCAGCTCACGGGTGTCGTCGGCGCGCTCGCCATCGTCGTGCTGCTGCTCGCCGCGCCCTCGCTCCTCGAGAACCTCCCGACCGCAGCGCTCGCCGCGGTCGTCATTGCCGCGGCACTGCGGATCATGGACTTCGGCGCGCTCGTCGTCTTCTTCCGCGTGCGTCGCTCGGACTTCGTGCTCTCGCTCGTCGCGTTCCTGGCGGTCGCGACCCTGGGAGTCCTGACGGGCATCGCCGTTGCGGTTGCGGTTGCGCTCCTCGACTTCGTGCGCAAAGCGTGGAGACCGCACGACGCGGTGCTCGGCCGCGCGCTCGGCGTGAAGGGCTACCACGACCTCACGCGCTACCGCGAGGCCAGGCAGGTACCGGGGCTTCTGCTGTTCCGGTGGGACGCGCCCTTGTTCTTCGCCAACTCGGAGACCTTCCGGCTCCGCGTCATGGATCTGGTCGACGCGGCATGTGCGCCGGTGAAGTGGGTCGTGATAGCGGCCGAGCCGATCACCGACGTCGACAGCACCGCCGCCGACATGCTCGACGAGCTCGACACAGCGCTCGCGGCACGGGGCGCCGTCCTCGCATTCGCCGAGATGAAGGACCCCGTGAAGGACCGGCTCGAGCGCTACGGGCTCCAGAAGGAGATCGGGCCGTCGTTCTTCTTCCCGACCCTCGGCGTGGCAGTGAAGGCATTCATCGACCGCTACGGAGTCGATTGGGTCGACTGGGAAGACTCCACGAGAAGCCGATCGACCGACCCGAGCTAGGGCGTGAGCCCGAGCATCCGATCGGCGGCGTGGAAGTAGCGACGCGCAAGCGCCGCGAACTGACCGTCGGTGGGATGGTCGACCGTCTCCACGCCCACGATGCGCGCTTCGAGCTTCGGATCGTGCGCATGCACGTATTTCAGAAAGTGGAGCTTGGCCGTCGAAGGACCGACCACGAGGATCTCGTCTGCCGCGCCGAGCGCGACGGCGACGTCGCGAAAGAAGCGCTTCGCGTCATCGGGATGGTTCTTCTCCGCGGCGTTGCGGTCCGGATGGCGCCGGACGTGATGGCGGGGCGAGTGGAGTGTCGACTCGTCGAAGCTGTCCAGCTCGATCTGGAAGACGCGCGCTTCGTGGTGATCGAGCCAGACCGCAACGTGATGGTTCACTGGCGTTGTCATTTGGATGGTCCCTGTCTGCAAAGTAATCACCATCGACCATCGACGCACCATGGGGCGACGCTGCTGCCTCGGAGCGCAGGCGTTGCGCCATGCGTGCATTCTGCGCGCGTGAACGCGGCTGCATGTTCCGCGCGCGGGATGAGCCTGGGCGTGAATGCGTAACGGGGACACGGCATCGTTCGTGCTCGACACCGCGCATGACCTCACTATCGGTCGGCCGATGAGAATCGATAGAGCTTCGTCGGCGCTCTGCGCCACGCCCGTTCGCGAGTATGCGAGCAAGACCCTCTTCTCCGTCCGACCCGAGGCGTTGCTGGCCGAGGTCCACGACCTCTTGCTCGAGCACGACATCTCGGCGGTTCCCGTCGTCGACGAACGCGGCGAGATGCGAGGGATCCTCTCGACCACGGACATCGTGCGTGAGGCAGGAATCGGGGCTTCCGAGACGGCGGGGTGCGTGCGAATCGCGCCCCCTCCGCGCTGCGCTCGCGATCTCATGCGCCGCGACGTGATCTGCGTCGACGAGGACGCGCCGATCGGTGACGCAGCAGCGCAGATGACCGCGCACCGCATTCATCGCGTCATCGTCACGCGGGCAGGAGCGGCTGTCGCCGTGCTCAGCACGCGGGACGCGGTGCGAGCGATGCTCGTTCATCGCATCGACCTGCCGCTCGCACGAGTGATGTCCACACCGGTGGAGACAATCGACGAGGGCGACACGATCCGGTCGGCCATCCAGCGCCTGGCCGACGCCAACGTCCACGGCCTCGTGGTCGTCGACGGCGCGTGGCCGATCGGGGTCTTCACGCACACCGAGGCGATGCATGCCCATGCGCTTCCCCCCATGTTCCTCGACACTCCCGTGGAAGGAGTCATGAGCTACGAAACGATCTGCCTCGACGTCGACACGCCGCTCTACCGGGCTGCCGGGTACGTCGTGCACATGCGCGTACGGCGCATCCTCGTCGTCCACGACCGCGAGCTCCGCGGCATCGTGAGCGGCTTCGACCTCGTTCGCGCGATGCTCATGTGACGGGTCCGCGTGGTCCAGGAGATGCAGCACGCCGCAGCATGAAGACCTCGACCTCCTCGCGCTCCGTGCTCGCCGTGCTTCCGGTCATCCTCACGGTGTTCGTCGTGGGCCTCGCCGGTCTCATCGGCGCTCTCTACTCGTGGCCGCTCGTTGCGCTCTGTCTCGGGAGCTCTCCGGTCGCGCTGTTGATCCTCTGGAGGACGCGCGACGTCATCGCACCGCAAGATCGGATCGCCGCCGTCGACCTCGCCCGCATCGCACGGGCTCCTCACTGACGGCCTGCGCGAGGGCGGTGGACGCACTCGCTCTCGTGTGCCAGAGCGTTCTTCGATGCAGCCGCCGCAGCTACGGTATTTCGTGCGCGTTGGAGCGGACGTGCGCGGTCCCGTCGACGAGGCGACGGTCGCTCACTGGCTCGCGCAGGGCATGCGGAGCGCCGAGATCTGCGTCGAGGGCGGAAGCGAGTTCGTCCCCGTCGAGCGCACGCCCTTCGCGCGATACGCGTCGCAGGCTTCACCCGGGGCGGGCTTCGGCGGCCGCGCTGCGAAGGGCGCCGGAGCGGGGACCGTGGTCATCATGGTCCTGCTCCTCGGGTCCGGTCGCGTGATGCATGCCTGCAACCGTCACATCGATGGACAGAAGAAGGAGATCCAGGCGTCCCTTCCGGTGCCTGGCTCGAAGGGCGTGCTCCGTCATGACGGCCCGATGGAGCTCTGTCCGCAGACCAAGTTCGGATGGGGCGCGCCGTGCGGCCACGGCAAGAGTATCGCCCAGGGCTCGCACGCGCAGGTGATGAAGGCCGAGGTCTTCCAGATGGAAGGCCTGTGCCGCTACTGGGTGCAGGACGGTCCCGACGCGGGCGCCGCGGGCGACGGCAAGTGCGCGTGGTTCACGGCGGATTGACTCGCCGGCTGTGTTGCGCTCGGCACGAGCCGCGACGCGAGGCGATCGGCGGCGCGCATCTCGGCGAGCGCGGTGAGGAACGAGAGCGTCGACTCGGCGCCCTGGTTCTCGTTCAGGCGATCGGCGTGGATACCGTCACGGCAGCCGCCGGTCCTCGCGTCGTAGACCTGGGCCTCGCGCCCGTTCTGTCCGAGGAACCAGTGGAACGCGTGCCGCGCCTGCTCGAGGTAGCGCGCCGAGCCGGTCACGCGATGCGCCTCGAGGCAGGCCGAGACCATGGCGCAGGCCTCGACGGGCTGCTGATCGAAGCTCGCGCGCGCCTCGCCGCGCACGTGAAAGCCGTTCGAACCGATGGGCGCGAACGTGCCGTCGGCGGCGACGTGTTGCTTCACGAGCCAGTCGAGCGAACGGAGCGCGACCTCCGTCATCGCCTCGTCGCCCATGTGCGCCGCTGACACGAGCAAGGCCTGCGGGAGCCGCGCGTTGCAGTAGGTGAGTCGATCCTCGAACCACGGCCAGTCGGCGCTCTCGGACTCGCGGAAGCGATCCATCAGCCTGGCGGCGAGCACCGCGCGCATCGACGCGACGTTGCTGTCGCCCTCGAACGCGCGCAGGTACTCGTCGATGCCGAGCAGCGCGTAGGCCCATGCCCGCGGGCTCGTGAGCTTCGACGTCGCCGGCAGCGCGCCGTGGAAGAGGCGCGTGCACAGGCCTCGTCGCCCGGGATCGGACGAGCGTCCGATGACCGCGCCGAGCGCCCACAGCGCGCGCCCGTGACTGTCGTCGGAGCCGGGCTCGTCGTGCCAGGTGCGCGCGTAGGTGAAGAAGTTGTGGAACCGGCCGGTCGCCTCGTCGAACGCGTGGTTCATGAAGGCGAGGTAGCGCGTCGCGAGCGCGCGCACGACGTGAGGCGCCTCGGTGCCGGCCTCCTCGAGGTGCGTCATGAGCAGCAGCGCGCGCGCGTTGTCGTCGAGGCAATAGCCGTCGCTGTAGCGCGGGATGTCGAACGTCGCGTGCTGCAGCATGCCCGTGTCGTCGGTCATGAGATGGACGTGCGCGAGGTCGATCTCCGGCAGCTCCGGCCGACGCTTCGTGCGGCTTCGCGACACGAGACCTGCATTGCGGCGCTCCGGATGCGCGGCGCGTGCCTGCTCGAAGCACTCGACGTAGCGGCGCGCGACGATCGGCCAGCCCATCGACCTGCCAAACGCGGAGGCGCGCTGCTGGAGCTCGAATCGTTTCCGCGGATCGTCGAGGAGGCCGATGACCTCACGCCCGATCGCTTCGGAGTCGCGCCAGGGCACGAGGATGCCGCGGCCGTCGTCGAGCAGCTCGCGGGCATACCGATACGGCGTCGAGATGACGGCTTTTCCGCAGCCCACCGCATAGGCGAGCGTGCCCGACGTGCTCTGCTCCTCCTTGAGGTACGGCGTCACGTAGAGATCGGCGGCGCCGAGGAACTCGACGAGCTCCTCGTGGCTGACGAAGCGATTGTGGAAGATCACGTTCGCGTCGACGCCGAGGCGCTCGGCGCGCGTCTGCAGCATGTGCCGGTAGGCCTCACCGTGCTGCTGCTTGACGTGCGGGTGGGTCGCGCCGAGCACGATGTAGACCGTGTTCGGGTGCCGCGCGAGGATCGCCGGCATGGCGTCGATGACGTACTCGATGCCCTTGTCCGGCGACAAGAGGCCGAACGTGAGGATGACCGAGCTGCCCTCGACGCCGAGCTTGTCCTTGCTCTGACGATCGGGCGCGACAGGAATGCCGTGGGGAATGACGTCGATCTTCCCGGGATCGACGCCGTGCACCTCGTTGAGCAGCGCCTTGCCGTCGCTGCTCATGACGACGATGCGGTCGGAGAAGCCGACCAGGGCGTCCATCACGGCGCGCTGCACGGGATCCGGCTTGGCG
>JAXDMI010000720.1:0-9057 GCA_034666145.1 Myxococcales bacterium
CCATCGCGGAGGGCGTGAAGCCAGGCCAGGAGGTCGTGGTGGGTGGGGCCTTCAAGCTGCGCAACGGCGCCGGTGTCGTCGTGAACAACGACGTCGTCCCGGACATGAAGCTGTCCCCGACCCCCGAAAACCGCTGAACGAGCGGAAGACCATCATGAAGCTCACCGACATCTTCATTCGTCGCCCCGTGCTGGCGATCGTCGTCAGCCTCGTCATCCTGATCGCCGGGTTGCAGGCGATCCGCACGCTCAACGTGCGGCAGTATCCGAAGCTCGAGAGCGCGACGGTCACCGTTCGCACGGCCTACGTCGGTGCCAACGCCGATCTCGTGCGCGGTTTCATCACGACGCCGCTCGAGCGCGCCATCGCCGCCGCCGACGGCATCGATTACATCGAATCGCAGAGCGTCCAGGGTCTCTCGACCATCAGCGTCCGACTGAAGCTGAACTTCAGCGCCGGCAACGCGCTCTCCGACATCAGCGCGCGCGTCAACCAGGTGCGCGCCGACCTTCCGCCCGAAGCGGAGGTGCCCGCCATCAACATCGAGCCCTCCGACGCGCAGATCGCGGCGATGTATCTGAGCTTCGGCTCGACCATCCTCGAGGACAACCAGGTCACCGACTACCTGATCCGCGTGGTGCAGCCACGGCTCTCCGCCATCGAAGGCGTGCAGCGCGCCGACATCCTCGGCGGTCGCACGTTCGCCATCCGCGCGTGGCTCAAGCCCGATCGCATGGCGGCCCTCAACGTCAGTCCCGCGCAAGTGCGCCAGGCGCTCGCGGCGAACAACTTCCTCGCCGCCGTGGGTCAGACGAAGGGCGGCGTCGTGCAGGTGAACCTCACCGTGAGCACCGATCTGCGAAGCCTCGACGAGTTCAAGCACCTCGTCATCCGCCAGCAAGGCGGCGCACTGGTGCGCCTCGAAGACGTCGCCGACGTCGTCCTCGGCGCCGACAGCTACGAGCAGGACATCCGCTTCACGGGCAAGCGCGCCACGTTCATGGGCGTGTGGGTGCTGCCGAACGCGAACTCGCTCGACGTCATCCGCGCGGTGAACAAAGAGGTCGAGACCATCAGGGCGGAGCTGCCGAGCGGCCTCGAGGCCAGCGTCGCCTTCGACTCGACGTCGTACATCCAGAACGCGGTCCACGAGGTCGAGAAGACGCTCATGGAGACGGTGCTCATCGTCGCCATCGTCATCTTCCTCTTTCTGGGATCGCTGCGCTCGGTGCTCGTGCCGCTCGTGGCCATTCCCGTGTCGCTGATCGGCGCCGTGTTCCTGATGCAGGTGTTCGGGTTCACCGTGAACCTGCTCACGCTGCTCGCGATCGTCCTTGCCGTCGGCCTCGTCGTCGACGACGCCATCGTCGTGGTGGAGAACGTCGAGCGACACATGCGCGGCGGCAAATCGGCGACGGAGGCCGCGATCCTGGGCGCGCGCGAGCTGGTCGGACCGATCATCGCGATGACGATCACGCTCGCCGCCGTGTACGCGCCGATCGGCTTCCAGGGCGGCCTCACGGGGGCGCTCTTCCGCGAGTTCGCATTCACGCTGGCCGGCGCCGTGACCATCTCCGGCATCGTGGCGCTCACGCTCTCTCCGATGATGGCCTCGCAGCTGCTCAAGCCGCACTCCGAGCAAGGCTTCCTCGCTCGCAAGATCGAGGGCGTGTTCGACGCTGTCCGGCGCGGCTATTCGCGAGCGCTCTCGTTCACGCTCACGCGTCGCGGGCCGGTCTACGCGGTGTGGATCGTCCTCTCTCTCCTCGTCGTGCCGATGTACATGTTCTCGCCCGGCGAGCTCGCGCCGAACGAGGACCAGGGCGTGGTGTTCGGCGCCATCGACGTCCCGGCCAACGCCACGCTCGAGCAGCTGACGCCGTACACCGACCAGGTGTTCAAGACGTTCGCCTCCGAGCCGGAGTTCGATCACAGCTTCCAGATCACGTTTCCGACGGGCGGCTTCGGCGGCATGATCGCGAAGCCCTGGGAGGAGCGGCAGCGCAGCATCTTCCCGATCCAGGGGGAGCTGTTCGGCAAGATGACGAACATCGCCGGCATCCGTGCGCCGGTGTTCCTGCCGTCGGCGTTGCCGAACCCGGGCTTCCTGCCCATCGAGTTCGTGATCGCATCGACCGCGAGCCACGAGGAGCTCCTGCGCTTCACCGACCTCATCGTCCAGGACGCCATGAAGAGCGGCCAGTTCGCCTTCCCGCCGATGGTCGACGTGAAGATGGATCAGCAGAAGACCGAGATCATCATCGATCGCGACAAGGCCGCGTCGATGGGGCTCAGCATGCAGCAGATCGGCTCCGATCTCTCGTCGATGGTCGGCGGCAACTTCGTCAACCGGTTCAACATCGACGGGCGCAGCTACAAGGTCATCCCGCAGATCGCGCGCTCCGAGCGTCTCACCACCGAGCAGCTCTCGCAGATCCACATCACGGGTCCCGACGGCAAGCTGATGCCGCTCAGCGCGATCGCAACCCTCCGCGACGGTATCGAGCCGCGCACGTTGAATCGTTTCCAGCAGCTCAACGCGGTGAAGATCTCTGGTCTCGCGCCGCGCTCGCTGGAAGCAGGGCTCAAGGTCCTCGAGGACTCTGCGGCGAAGAACCTGCCGCCGGGTTATCGCGTCGACTACACGGGCGAGTCGCGCCAGCTCCGCCAGGAGGGAGGGAAGTTCCTGCCTGCGATGGGCCTCGCCATCCTCCTCATCTTCCTGGTGCTCGCGGCGCAGTTCAACTCGTTCCGCGACCCGTTCGTGATCCTTGCGGGCTCGGTGCCGCTCGCGATGTTCGGCGCGATGATCTTCACCTTCTTGAAGTTCGCGGGCCCGCCCGGCATGCGCTTCGGTCTGACCGAGGGCTGGACGACGACGCTCAACATCTACTCACAGGTCGGGCTCGTCACGCTGGTCGGCCTCGTGTCGAAGAACGGCATCCTCATCGTGGAGTTCGCGAACTCCGAACAGGAGAAGGGCGCGAGCAAGATCGATGCGGTGCTCGCGGCCGCGACCACGCGCCTTCGCCCCATCCTCATGACCACCATCGCGACGGTGTTCGGTCACTTCCCGCTCACGCTGGTGACCGGACCGGGCGCCGTGGCCCGTAATTCGATCGGCATCGTGCTCGTGGGCGGCATGACCATCGGCACGTTCTTCACGCTGTTCGTCGTGCCCTCGGTCTATGTCCTCATCGCCCGCGACCACCGGAAATCGCAGAAAAGCGCGGCTCCGCCGGTCGCCGCCGAGGACCAGCTCGAGGACGACGACCCCATGCCGGGCTTCGCTCCGGGCGTGGCGGCGAGGGTCGAGAATGCCTGAGCTGCGGGCTTTCTCGACCTTTCAGGACAATCCATTGCTCCTGGCGCACATGGACCGATAGACTTTGTAGGGTGAGCGGCGGGCCCGTCTTGGTCGTCGACGATGACATGGTCTCGCGCCATGTCCTCGGGCAAGCGCTGGCAAGCGCGAAGCTCGAGCATGTTGCCGTGGGATCGGGCGCAGAGGCACTCGCGCAGATCGAGAAGGTCCATCCTTCGATCGTCCTCCTCGACCTGGTGATGCCGGCCCCGGACGGCTACCAGATCCTGCGCATCCTGCGCGCGCGTCCCGAGACGCGTGACCTCCCGGTGGTGGTGCTCACCGCGCTCGACGGCGAGGATGAGATCGCCAAGGCCTTCGAGGCCGGCGCCGACGACTTCGTGCGGAAACCGTTCAAGCCGGTAGAGCTCGTCGCGCGCGTGCGCGGTCAGCTTCGCCTCCGCGCGGCGATGGATGCCCTTGCGCGCAAGGAGAAGGACGCAAGCGTAGTCCTGGAGCTCACGCAGGCGCTCGCGTCGAACCTCGACTTCCGCGGCATCCTCTTCACGGTCGTGCAGCGCATCGCCGACGTCGCGAAGATCGATCGCGTGTCGATCGTCCTCGTGCGCGAGCAGGAGAACGTCGGCTACGTCGTCGCCGCGTCCGACGACGAGCAGCTCCGCGACCTGCCCATCGATCTCACGAAGTATCCCGAGATCCAGCAAGTGCTCTCGAGCGGCGAGCCGCTCGTCGTCGAGGACGCCGCGACGCATCCGTTGATGGAGATCGTGCGAACGACGACGCAGGGCAAGACCAACTTCGCGTCGCTCTCGATTCTTCCCATCCTCTACGAGGGCAAGCCGATGGGCGTGCTCTTCCTCCGCTCGCGTCGGGCCGGTGCGTTCGGCGAGCGCGAGGTCGGGCTGTGCCAGACCATCGCGAGCGCGATGGCCATCGCGCTCCGCAACGCGCGCGTGCTGCAGTCGCTCCGCGATCAGACGCAGCAGGTCACGGTGGCGCGGTTCGAGGCGGAGCGGCGCATGCGCTCACTCCAGCGCTACGCCGACTTCTTCGACAGCTCCGCGGACGGCATCGTCGTCATCGACGCCGAAGGCCGCCTGCTCTTCTCGAACCCCAAGGCCCGCGAGATCACCGGCTACGAGGAGCAGGATCTCCGCGGCCGCCGGCTCGGCGACATCTTCTCGAACGAAGAGAGCAAGCTCGCGCACGACCTCCGGGTCGGCTTCATGAACGGCGAGTTCCCGAAGGACGTCGACATCAAGATCTCGACGCGCGACAAGCGCAGCCTGATCGTCAACGTGAGCTTCGCGAGCGTGCTCCGCGAAGACGGCGCCGTCCTCTGCTCGTTCCGCGACGTCACCATGCAGCGCGCCGTCGAAGGCGAGCTCGTGAAGACGAAGGACTTCCTCCAGCGCGTCATCGATTCGTCGGTCGACGCCATCATCAGCGCCGACCTCAAGGGCAGCGTCGTCCTGTTCAACCGCGCCGCCGAGCGCATCTACGGGCGCACGTCGCCCGATGTCGTGGGCACCAACGTCCGCACGCTCTATCCCGAAGGCACGGCGCAGAAGATCATGCGCATGATCCGCGCCGGCGGCGGTCGCATCGAAGGCCTCAAGGTCGACATCGTCGATGCCACCGGTGCTCCCGTGCCGGTGTCGTTCTCCGGCGCGCTCATCTTCGAGGGCGAGACGGCGGTCGGCAGCGTCGGCATCTTCACCGACCTCCGCGAAAAGATGCGGATGGAGCAGCGCCTCCAGCAAGCGCAGGAGCAGATCCTCGCGCAGGAGCGCCAGGCCATCGTCGCCGAGCTCGCCGGCGCAGCGGCGCACGAGCTGAATCAGCCGCTCACGAGCGTCCTCAACTACGCGACGCTCTTGAAGCGCCTCCTCACTGCGGGAACGCCCGCCTCTGCCGCCGCGGAGGTCATCGAGGGGGAGGCCGAACGGATGGCGGAGATCGTACGGAAGATCGGCAAGATCACGAAGTACGAGACGAAGAGCTACGTCGGCAAACAGAAGATCCTCGACCTCGATCGCGCGAGCGAAGAAGGCGTGCCGGCGGCCGAGCCCGCCACGCCGAGCACGTCTCGCGCGCCCGTCGCCGAGCCCTCGCGTTCCTCTCTGCCGAGCGCTCCGACGGAGCGCGGGAGTGATCCATGAGTCGATCGGCGAACCTCGATCAGGATGCGAGTGGCATCGTGCGGACTCCGACGGCCGGCACGAGCGTCGTTCCGGTGAGCGAGACGTCCGACCGCGTGACGGTGTCGTCCGTGCCGATCAGCCGTGAGTCCCTCGTGACGATGACCGGCGCCGTGGACGTCGAGGCGGCCTGGCTCGATCGCTTGGTGGTCGCGGCGTGCGAGATGCCGGTCGCGGAGGGCGAGACCGCCATCGTGCAGTTCATGGTGCGGTCCCTGGGAGAGATCTTCCCGGAGTGTGGTGTCGGCGCGTGCCTGGTTCCTGCGCCGTCGGGACCTGATGCGCCGCCGTCGTCCTCCGAGATGCGCCCGGACGTCGTGCGCACGTTGCCGGCGCCGGTCGAGCAACAGCTCTTCAAGTACGTGCCGGAGGGCGAGGAGGCGCGGGGCGTCGGCATGGACCCGACGCGCCTCTTCCCGGGCTTTGCATACGAGCGCGTGCTGGACGTCGAGGCCTCGACGCTCCATCTCGCGAGCGACGATCCGCAGCTCGAGGACGACGACTCACCGATGATGCACGTGGTGCGTCGCGCGGCGCTCGCGATGGGTCGTGGTCTCGGTCTCGCGCGCGGTCATGCGAAGGCGACGGCGGACGCGCGCGATCTCCGCGCGCTGAACTCGCACATGGTGCAGGCCGAGAAGCTGGCCAGCCTCGGTCAGATCGCCGCGGGCGTGGTCCACGAGCTGAACAACCCGCTGACGTCGATCGTCGCGTACACCGACTGGCTGATCCGGAAGCAGGCCGCGAATGCGGGCGGCGGCGACCCCGACAGCCTCGAGCGCCTGCGACGCATCGGCGAGTCGGCGAGCCGGATCCTGCGCTTCACGCGCGACCTCGTGGCGTATGCGCGGCCGTCGAGCGAGGTGCCGGTGCCGGTATCGGTGCACACGGTCATCGAGCAGGCGCTGGCGTTCTGCGAGCACGTGCTGGCGCAGCATGGTGCGCAGGTGGCGCGTCGCTTCGCCGAAGCGGTGCCTCCGGTGCGGGGCATGCACGAGCAGCTGGTGCAGGTGTTCGTGAACCTGTTCACCAACGCGTGTCATGCGATGCCGGCGGATGGTGGTGCGCTGATCGTGTCATCGGCGCTGTCCGACGACGGCCTCCGCCTGGCGATCTTCGTCGAGGACAACGGCCATGGCATCGCGCCAGACCAGATGACCCAAATCTTCGCGCCGTTCTTCACGACGAAGGTCGACGGCCGCGGCACGGGCCTAGGCCTCTCCATCGTGAAGAACATCATGGACAACCACGGCGCCGAAATCCGCGCCGAACGCAGCGACGGCGGCGGCGCACGCTTCGTGCTGCTGTTCCCCGTTCAGGTGTGAGCGAGCGCAGGCTGGGCGGGTAGGGGATCGGGGCGGCGCGTGATCGCGGCCGCGGGATCGCGGGTTCGTGCCCGGCCTGTGGGCGCTTGCCTGCATCATCGGGCGAGCGAGCGGCGTCAGCGCCGTCTTGCCGTCGCGCTCGCAGAGCAGGCCGATGGAGAGAGCTCCGAAGACGAGGTCCCAATGGGTGTCGTCGCAGCGGACCTCGACGTCTTCGTGCGTCGCGTCGCCGTTCACACGCATCGGTCGCGGATAGGACGCGGAGACTTCTCAAACATCGTCAAGGGCGGTTTCTGGCCGAGCGCTTCGTGAGGTCGCACGTCGTTGTACTCGCGACGAAAGAGGTCGAAGCAACGCTGCCCGGGCGCGGTAGTCGGCTCGCGCCGGCTTCGTGGTCTCGGCCTCGAGCGTCCGATGAAGCCCTTGTCAGCGAGAGCCTCTCCTGGCGTCCGTCTCTCGAGGCTTGCGCGGCGTGATGCGCTCGACACGGATCAGATAGCGCGAGTGCGCGTCGATGATCGTGAGCGGGTAGCTGCGCAGTCCGTCGGCCGTCGCGACGTGCCCTTTGAGACGCACGACGTGGCGTTGCGGCCCGTGACGTCGGCGAACGGCTGACGAGCTTCCTTGGCGCCTCGTCGTTTGCGCAGCCTTCGCTGCGTCATCCCCCGACGGGAAGGATGTCGCCGATCGCGCTTGTCGCCGGCAGCGCGACCTGCGGATTGTTGCTCGCGATCCACGCGCGACGCTTCAGGAAGCCCTCCCCAGCAACTCCAACGCGTTTCCCACTCGAGCGAGAACTCAACCCCCTCTTTCACGATGTCCGTCTCCGTCCCGGGCATGAGCGCCACTGTCAGGGAACCTCCACAACCGGAGGTCGGGGAGGTTCCGGTCCGATCTGCAGGGAACAAACCGGTTCACGCCCCGTCGAATTCATCGCGTGGGTCCTTGCGCGGACCCCGAACGGTGTTACTATCGCTCGAATTCAAGATGCGCGATCGTGCAGTGCAGCTGGAAATGCTCCCCATCGTCGAGGCGCCGCCTCGCCCGGCGAAGCGAGCCTGGGGTGGCGCGCGCGAAGGCGCGGGGAGGCCGCGGAAGGCGGCGAAGGACCGGAGCTTCGTTCCGCATCACGCGCGGCCGATTCACAAGAAGCGGCACCCGACGCACATCACCCTGCGCGCGCGGCGGGGACTTCCGAATTTCCGGAGCCAGCGCGTCCACGACATGCTGCGGGGGATCCTCGAGCGGCAGCTGACGGAGCGGCGGTACCGCGACCGGTTTCAGGTCGTGCACTACTCGATACAGACGAATCATCTCCATCTCATCGTCGAATCGAATGACGCCCGAGCGATGCGCTCGGGCGTGAGCGGGCTCGTGATCGCGTTCGCCAAGAAGCTGAACGCTCTCCTCCAACGGCTCACCGGAAAGGTGTGGAGCGATCGCTATCACTCGCGAGAGCTCACGACGCCCAGCGAAGTGCGGAGAGCCCTCGTCTACGTGCTGCAGAACGTGCGCAAGCACGGCTTCGATCTAACCGGCGCTTTCGTCGATCCGCTATCCACAGCGCACGGCTTCACGGGATGGATCGTGCCGGTCGGCGAGAAGACCGATCCCAATCGCTTTCGCCCGCGCGCTCCGCGCACGTGGCTGCTCGATGAAGGATGGAGCACACGAGGAGGAGGGCCGTTGTCGCCGACCGAACGCCCAGCGTGAGCCCTCTCTGCCAACGTGGGTGAGACAGCTGCGCCTCCAAAGTTTAGGTGTAGAGGACGAGCCATCGAGCTCTCGTGCACCCATCACCGAAATCCAATCATGCCCTCCGCTCACCGACCGAAGTGACGACCAAGGCCAAGCGCCGGACGTTCACCAACGCCGCACGACCCCACGGTCGCGAAGCTCGCTGCAGTCGAGCGCGAGACGCGCGACTCAAAGCCGAGAACGCAGAGCTTCAGCTCATCTGCGACGTCCAAAAGAAAGTCTCACTACTCTTGGGGCTGACACTGCCGACGGTGCCGGACGACGACGAGAGCAGCGGGAGCTCCTCATGAGCGGCGTCACCTACCTCGCGCCGCAGGTCGGCATCGTCGCGGCATGCGTGATGCTCGCCGTCGGCCGCGCGTCGTACTACCGACTGCTCGCGCCACCGGTCTCGAGGTCGCGTCCATCGCCACCACGCGCGCTCTCGGCCGCCGAACGTCAGCGCGTG
>JAXDMI010000721.1:0-6051 GCA_034666145.1 Myxococcales bacterium
CGCGGGCTTCGCGCACGTCACCGATCAGCCGCCGGAGCTGTGCGCGCTGGTCTTCGCAGATCGACTCGCGACGGCGGTGGGCACGGACGTGGCGCGCCAGTGGCTCGCGCGGATCACGCGGACACCGATGGCGGGCCGCGATCCCGTCGCCGGGCCGCTCGCCGTCGATCTCGCCGCGCGCGGCGTCCTTCCGGTCGCGGACCTGCCCGCGGAGCTCCGCGCCTCGGCGCAGCACGCGCGCGCGTCGGAGTAACGATGATGCCCGAAGGTCCCACCTATCAGCCCACGCCGCCGCGCGCGCCTGCGTGGCGCCTGCCCGTGCTCTTGCTCGTTCTCTTCATCCTCGTGGGAGGGAGCGGCGTCCTTCTGATCAGCAACGCGCTGCATCGATCCGTCCTCGTGCGGATTCCGATCCCCGATGCCGACGCCGGGCTCGAGCCGCCTCCTCCGGGAGGCGTCGAAGGCGAGGCGCTCGGAGAGGCCCGCTCGCTCATGGACGTGTACGCGCTCGACGACGCCGAGACGGTCCTCCGGCGTGTGCTGCGCGACAATCCGAAGAGCGCCCGGGCTCACGCGTATCTGGCGCGTCTCGCGTATCGACGCGGGCAGCGTACCGACGGCACGTGCGCTGCGGAGGCGGTGGCAGCAGCCGAACGCGAGCTCGCGCTGGCAGACGCGCTGCAGCCCGATCTGTCGGACTCGCAGCTCGCTCGTGGGTACCTGGCGTATTTCGCGAACGACTACCCGCGGGCGACGGCGCTCGGGCTTGCTGCCGAGCGCGACGGCTCGAACGCCCTTCGGGCATCATTGTTTCTCGCGCAAGTAGCGTCGAGCGCCGGTCGCTTCGACGAAGCCGAGCGACGCGCCTCCGCCATCGTCGATCGCGTGCGGGACGGCTTCCTGATCGATCGCGCCTACGATGTCCTCGGCGAGGTCTACGCAGCCCAGCGCGAATTCCACAAGCTCGGCGCGCTCCGCAAGCTCGTCGCGGGACGGCGAGGACACGACAGCCGCGGCCGACCACGATGACGCCGTGACCTCACGGCGCTGGTGATCTCAGAACGCGACGGAGACGGGCGTCGGTCTCGGGAGCGCATCCGGCGGAAGGCCGGCGCCGAGCTGACCGACGTCGTTGGCGCCCCAGCACACCGCCTGGCTGTTCTGGATGATCGCGCAGGTGTGATGGCCGCCGCACGTGATGGCGCGCGCGCCCGTGAGGCCCGTGACGGCGACCGGCGTCGCCGACTGCGACGGCATGATGGTCCCCGCCACGACCATGCCGGAGCCGAGCTGTCCCTTGTCGTTGTAGCCCCAGCACGTGACGGTGCCGTCGACGAGCAAGGCGCAAGAATGGAGGTAGCCCGCGCACACGCTGACCGCGCTCGCCCCGGCCGGGAGCATCACTGCGGCGGGCGTCGTCGAGAACCCTATGGGACTGCCACGTCCGAGCTGGCCATTGCTGTCATAGCCCCAACACATCACCGAGCCCCCTGCGAGCGCCGCGCACGTGTGCCCGTAGCCCGCAGCCATGTCGATCGCGCCCGCGACGCCGCTGACCGGCGCGGGTACCGCGTCCGGGCTCGCCGACACCACGCCGCCACGGCCCAGCTGGCCAGTGCCGTCGTAGCCCCAGCAGTCGATGGTGCCGTCGGCGAAGCGCGCGCACGTATGTGCCTCGCCGGTGGCGACCTGCTCGGCGGCGGCCCGCAGCGTGACGCTACCCGGCGTGCGATCGATGTTGCCGGCGACGATGCGACCGAGCTGCCCGAAGTTGTCATAGCCCCAGCAGCTCAAGCCGCCGTCGGCGGCGCGCGCGCACGCATGAGCGCCGCCGGCTTGGACGTCGACAGCGCTCCCAATGGCGGCTGCCGTGGGCACCGAGAGGACAACGGCACCACCGGCGTCTCCGCTCCCGCGCTGCCCGAAGTTGTCCTGACCCCAGCACGACACGGCGCCGCTTGCCGTGTGCGAGCACGAGAACGCGTAGCCTGTGGTGGAGAGACCGCCCACCGACACGCCGGTCATCGGCGAGCCGACGGCCACAGTGCGCGGCGCAGAGCTGGCGTCGAGGTCGGCACCGCCGTCGGGGACGAGGCCGAGACCGAGCTGTCCGTCGCTGTCGTTGCCCCAGCAACGCGGACGCGCGCCGCGAATCGCCGCGCACGTATGCGTGTAATCTGCAGCTATGTCGTCGACGCAGACCGCCGCGTCACACGGAAATTGGCCGGAGTCGACGATCGCGGCATCGGCGGCGTCGGGCGTCGTGCCGGCCTCGGGGAGAGCAGCGCTCGTCTCCGGCCCGGCATCGATGCCGGGCAGCGGCGGTCCGTTACCCGAAGTGACGACGTCGAGCCCGCACGCGGCGATGGCGAGGCCGAAGACCGCGAGCCCGACTCGCCGGCGCACGGTTGCGACGGTGGTCACGGTCAGCGCAGGCCCCGAACGCCGGCGTCTACGCCCGCGCCCGATCCACCAGCACCGGCGTCGCGGTTCTTGTTCTTGAGGACGAGGTCGACCTTGTGCACGACGCCCGCGAGGACCGTGAGATCCGCCTCGGCGTTCGCGTCGATGTTCGGATGCGTGCTCTGCACCTTGAGCTTGCCCACGGGCAGACCGTCGATGCGGTAGTAACCGGTGAGCGCGCTCGAGGCATGGAGCGGATGCAGGAACGCCCAGACGTCGACGACCACGTACTTGCGATCGCGATCGACGAGCAGATGATGACCCGGCGTCTTCGGGTAGATCTTCACCGGATCGCCGTTGGGGGTCGCCATCATGAGGACGGGGCTGGGGCGCGGCTCGAGGACCGGCGACCAGAACTCGTTCGCGAGGTTCTTGATCTCGAGGCGCTGGCCGAAGGTCATCGTCACCGTGCGCTGTGTGTAGCCGCAGCCCTCGATGCTGATGGCGCGCGCCTCTTGCTTCTCCGGCAAGTAGAAGCCCTTGTAGCCGGTGACCACGACGATGGCGTCGGCGAGAGGTCGTTCGCCCTTCGGCCCGGGCGGTCCTTCGCGGAACGCGTGGCCCCAGATCTTCTCGGCATCGGGGCAGTGCGAGAAGTCCTGCGGCGTGGCGGGCGCGGGATCGCCGATGACGGTGATGTTCCCTTCGACGCTTCCCGTCGGGCCCGCGTAGGGGGGCAGCTTGTCGGGATTCATGGCGCGCTCGACGCTCGCCGTCGGGAGCGGCGTTGCGTTGAGCGTGCCGGCCTCGGAGACGAGAGTCGTGGTCGGGGCTTCGGCCGCACCGTCGCTCGCAGCGCTCGCAGCGCTCGCGTCAGCGCCGCTGCTCTGGCCTTTGTTGCAGTCTGCACATCCCGCGAGCGTCGCTGTCGAGAGCGCGATCGCGGCCGCGCGCGTGCGCAAGGACGCGCGGGTGTTGGGCGACGCCACGGCGCAGTCCCTCGGTCAGCTCGCCCCGAAGATCGAGGCAGCCTTGATGGCCATGTCGAGTGACTGGCTCGGCACGATGCCGAGCAGGATCACCAGGATGGCGGACAGCAGCAGCGCTGCGGTGACGTAGCCGGAGCGCATCGGCGTCGCGATGGGCGCGCCGGCAGCGGGCTCGCGCATGTACATGAAGACCATGACGCGCAGGTAGTAGTAGACCGCGATGACGCTGTTCAGGAACGCGACCACGGTGAGGGCGTAGAAGCCCGAGTCGATGGCAGCGCGGAAGATGAACCACTTGCCGAAGAAGCCGGCGGTGGGCGGAAGTCCCGCGAGCGAGATCAGGAACAGCGAGAAGGCGAGCGCAGCCGGCGGATGACGGCGGCCGATGCCGGCGAGGTCCTCGTACGTGACCGCTTCCTTGCCGCGGCTACCGCAGTAGATGAGCGCGCCGAACGCGCCCGCGGTCGAGACCGTGTACGTGAGCAGGTAGAAGAGGACGCTCGACACGCCCTGCGACGGCGAGTGCATGCAAGCGACGACGCCGACGAGCAGGTAACCGGCATGCGCGATGCTCGAGTACGCGAGCATGCGCTTGACCGACTCTTGCTGTCCCGCGACGAGGTTCGCGACCGTCATCGTGATGACCGCGATCCATGCGAGCGCCGGAGGCCAGCCTGCCGACCAGGACATCGAGGCCTTGTCGCCGAAGCACGTGAGGAGGACGCGCAGCATCATCGCGAAGCCGCCGGCCTTCACCACCGAGCCCATGTACGTGGTGGCCGGCGTGGGCGCGCCTTCGTAAGCATCGGGCGTCCACATATGGAACGGCACCGCGCTCACCTTGAAGAGGAGACCCGCGAGCACGAGCACGAGCGCGATGACCATCATCGGCGTCTTCTCGCCGCCCTTCTTCACCGCCTCGCCGATGCCGGCGAGATCGGTGTGCCCGGTCGCGCCGTAGAGCAGCGCGAATCCGTAGAGCAGGAGCGCCGCGGCGAACGCGCCGAGGAGGAAGTACTTGAGCGCGCCCTCGGCAGAGCGCGGTGACGTGCGACGGAACGCGGTGAGCGCGTACGCACCGATCGACATGGTCTCGAGGCCGAGGAACACGATCAGGACGTCGCCGGCCGCCGCGAGCATCATGGCGCCGATGGTCGCGAAGAGCAGCAGCATGTAGAACTCGCCGCGCTCGATCTGGTGCTCGGGCAGGTAACCGCCGGCGAGCAGCGCAGCGAGCGCGCCGCCGAGGCAGAGCAGCGCGTCGAAGAAGATCGTGAAGCGATCGATGACGATCCACGGCGCGAGCAGCGTGCGCTCCGAGACGTCCTCGACGCCGTAGAGCCACACGCCGATCGAGAACGCGAAGCCGGCCGCGAAGATCATCGTCGTGCCGAGCGCGAGCCCGCCGCGCCGACCCGGTCGAGCGAACGCCTCGGCGAGCATCAGCAGGAGGCCGCCGGCCGCGAGGACGAGGAGAGGAGAGAGGATGAACGCGAGCGCCATGGTTGGTTCGGGCCTGGTTCAGGGGGCCGAGTCGGCGCCGTTGGACGGCGCCGCGGCGGTGGACGGGTTCTGGGCGTTCGCAGCGGTCTTCGGCGGCGCAGGTGCGTCGGGCCGGCGCGGAACGAGCTTGATCGGACCGTGGTAGTAAGCCGGTGCCGGGTTCATCTCGGTACGCGAGCTCATGTCGCTGATGGTCCTCGCGACCGCGTCACGCATCTGCGACAGGAGGATGTTCGGCGCGAGGCCGATGACGAAGATGGCGATGATGAGCGGCGCGACGGCGAGCAGCTCGCGGGTGTTGATGTCCCTGAGGTTGCGGTTCTCGTCGCGGGTGATGGGGCCGAAGAACATCTTCTGCACCGCGGTGAGCATGTAGAGCGCGGCGATGATGACGCCGAGGGCAGCGCCCACGGCCTGGATGCCGTTGACGTGACCGAGCTTGGTCGACACGAACGTGCCCGTGATGATCAGGAACTCACCGGTGAACCCGTTGGTTCCCGGGAGACCCACGCTCGCCATCGTCGCGATGACGAACAGCGCGGCGTAGACCGGCATGACCTTCGCGAGGCCGCCGAACTCGTCGAGCATGCGCGTGTGTCGACGGTCGTAGATCACGCCGACGAGGAGGAAGAGCGCGCCGGTCGAGATGCCGTGGTTCACCATCTGGAGGACCGCGCCCTCCACCGCGGACGGCGTCGCCGCGAAGAGGCCGAGCATGACGTACCCGAGGTGAGCGACCGACGAGTACGCGACGAGGCGTTTCACGTCGTCCTGGCGCCACGCGCAGAAGCCTCCGTAGAGGATGCCGCCGAGCACCGCGACGCCGGCGAGCGTGGCCGCGAGCTCGGACGAGGCCTCGGGGAAGAGGCCCATGCAGAAGCGCAGATAACCGTACGTGCCCATCTTGAGCATCTCGGCGGCCAGGATGATCGAGCCGGCGGTCGGCGCTTCGGTGTGCGCGTCCGGGAGCCACGTGTGCACCGGGAACATCGGGACCTTGATGAGGAACGATGCTGCGAACCCGCAGAACAAATAGATCTGGATGTTGCGCGGCAGGACGATGCGCTGGAGCTCGAAGTAGTCGAACGACGTCGGCCCGCCGGTGACGCGGCCGTACGTGTACGCGAGGTACAAGATGGCGGCGAGCATCAGCATC
>JAXDMI010000722.1:0-3059 GCA_034666145.1 Myxococcales bacterium
GTGCTCCCGCTGCTGCAGCCCTGGGCGAGGACGACGAGAGCCACGGGAACGACCGCGAAGAAAGCCAAGCTGCGAGGAAACTTCATGCGCGCCTCGATAGCAGCGCGACCGGAGCCCAGCAAAGGATACCTGCTCGGGCGACGCGCCGGCGCACCGCGCTACTTCGCGACGAGGGCTACTTCGCGACGCCGCGCACGCCTTTGCTCTCCTCGAGCGCGAGGAGGTAGTCGCCGATCATGCGCCCGCGCGCCTTGATCTCCTCGGGCTTCGAGGTCGCGCGGAGGAGCCGGTCGAGGGCGACCGAGTACTTCTTGGCGTCGGCCGCAGGGACCGCGTGCGCGAGATGCGCGAGGAAGCGCACCGCGACGACGTTGTCTTCGAAGGGCACGCGGCGCGTCGCGAAGATGCCGACCGCGTCGGGGTCCTTCGTGCCGGCGAACATGCCGCCGCTGTCGTCGTCGGTGAGCTCGGCGATCATGAAGTCGGCGATGGCGCGCGCCTTCTTCAGATACTCGTCGTTCTTGGCGCCGCCGGCCTCGTAGACGCGCACGAGGGCGAGGCCGAACGTGGCGTTGTCCGAGAGGTAGAGGAGCTTCGTCTCCTTCTCGGGATCCATCACGTCGTGCGTGATGCCGCCGCGCTTCGTGGCATGCGTGGCGAGGATGCGTCGCGTTGCCTTCTCGGCGGTGGCGAGCACGGCGGGATCCTTCGTGACCTCGAACATCGTGCAGTATGCACTGATCGCGAGGCCGTTCTCCTTGCCGTACTCGTGCGTGTCGATGCGCGGGATGCCGTGGGCAAGGCGGCCCTTCTCGTCGAGCTTGTAGTAGTCGTGGCCGTCCATGAAGGCCTTGCCGCGGTCGTGCGCGTTCAGGTCGGCGTCCTGCGTCGTGTAGAAGCCGCCCTCGGGACTCTTCATGAAGCGATCGAGGAAGCCCTGCATCGCCTTGGCGCGCGCGAGGTACTTTGCGTCGTTCGTGAGGCGATACGCGGTCGCGTAGTTGTCGAGCGCCGGCGCCTGGAACGTCATCAGCTTCTCGAAGTGCGGCGAGTCCCAGTCGCGCGCCGCCGAGTACTGGTAGATGCCGCCCCACACGGGATCGAGCAGCGCGCTCTGCTTGTCGAGCGTGAAGAGCGCCTTTGCCTTCGCTTGGTCGTCGCCCTTCTTCGCCTTCTCGAGCGTCCAGGCGTTGTTCCAGCCGAGCGGCGCCTTCTGCTGGCGACCCCAGCTGCCTTGGTCCTCGTCGTAGTAGTCCTCGAGCTGCACGTCGATCTCGCGCTGGATCCACGCGAGGTGCTCCTCGGAGAGCGCCGTCTTCGGCGCCTTCACGACAGGCTTCGGCTTCTCGTCGCCCTTCTTCTCGGCGAGACCGCTCGCCACGATGTCCTCGAGGATGCCCTTGAACTTCTCCGGGTTGATGTAGCCGCGGTACTTGCCGATCTCGGTCGCGTCGGGCGCGAACATCACGGTGGCGGGCCAGCCGTAGTCGCCGTAGCGCTCTTCGACGTCGGGCCGCGAGTCGACGTCGACCTTCACCGCGATGAAGTGCTTGTCGAGGATCTTGCGGACCTCGGGGTCGTGATACGTCGTCGCCTCCATCACGTGGCACCAGTGGCACCACTCGGCGGAGCCATCGAGGACGATGTATTTACGCTCCGCCTTGGCGCGCGCGAACGTCTCGGGCGAGAGCGTGGCCCACGGCAGCTCCTCGCGGGGCGCCCCTTCGGCCATCTCGCCGCTGGTCGAGGTGGTGCGCGCAGCGGGGCTCGCCCCACGAGCCTGCGCGGCGCGCGGGTCGGCGGGGGTCATGCCCGTGCCTCTCGGCGGAGACGCACAACCGAGCGGCATGGCGAAGGCGCCGGCGACGAGTACGGACAGCAGGGTTCGCGAGAGGCGCATTTTGCATAGAGTACGCGCGAGGCATCCGCGCGGATCGTGAACGCGCGTTCGCGTGCCAGAGACCTCCGGCGTCGCGTCGGGTGTGCCATCGAGGAGCGCCAAACCGCGTAAATCGTCGCCCATTCGTGATGGTCCGGACGTTGCTCAGGGCGCGCATCATGCGAACCCTTCCTTCCCTTGGCTTCCTCTCCTTCTCCTTCTCGTTGCTCTCGGTCGGCGTCGTCGCCTGGGCGCTTGCCGCGTGCAGCACGTCCAACAACGGCACGAGCTCCGGGGACGGCGGCGGAGCTGCCTCGTCACCCACGAGCTGCACCACCGCCATGGAGTGCAACCCCGACGAGTGCGTCTGCAGCGACGGCGAGACGGTGGAGACCGGCAGCGCCTGCTTCCAAGGCAGCTGCGTGGCCGGCGACGACACGTCCTTTTGCGCCACGTCGTGCAGCAAGCACGGCGGCGTGAGCACGGTGCGACCGCATCCCAACGTCGCGGCCTCGACCGAGTGCGACGCGTGGTGCACGAAGGGCGCGTCCCTCGCGTGCGGCTCGACCACGTGCGATCGGTTCTTCTTCTGCGGCGTGCCGAAGGGCTCGTGCGAAGCCGCGGCGCGCGCGCAGCTCCAGTGCGCGGTGGAGAAGGGCGACTGGGCGTGCAGCAAGAACAGCAAATCGTGGAGCACGAGCTCCTCGTGCCCGACGTTCGCCGATCTGTGCACGGGCGCCGATGCCGGGTCAGACTGAGAGGTCATGAACGAGTCGAACGACCCGTACGACCTCGCGCGCTTCGTCGCCGCGCAGGACTCCGCAGCGACCTACGAGCACGCGCTCGCCGAGCTACGACGAGGCCGGAAGACCAGCCACTGGATGTGGTTCGTCTTCCCGCAGATCGAGGGTCTCGGCCAGAGCGCGACGTCGAGGACCTATGCGATCTCCGGCCTCGACGAGGCGCGCGCGTATCTGGCGCATCCGGTGCTGGGCCCTCGCTTGCTCGCGTGCGCGAGCATCGTCGACGAATCTTCCGCGCCGAGCGCAGAGGAGCTCTTCGGATCGATCGACGCGCAGAAGCTGCGCTCATCGGCGACGTTGTTCATGCGCGCCGCGCCGCAAGAGCCAGTCTTTCGCCGCGTGCTGGACCGTTTCTTCGGCGGCGTGCCCGACAGAGC
>JAXDMI010000723.1:0-21137 GCA_034666145.1 Myxococcales bacterium
GGCACGAGCGCGGCCTTCGAGCCGGTCATCGACTACGTGGTGGTGAAGTGGCCGCGCTTCGCGTTCGAGAAATTCCCGGGCGCCGACAACACGCTCGGCACGCAGATGAAGAGCGTCGGCGAGGCGATGAGCATCGGCCGCACCTTCTGCGAGGCGCTCCAGAAGGCGGCGCGCTCCCTCGAGACGTCGCGTGACGGCCTCGTCTCGCTGGTCTCGCGCGTCGACTATCGCGTGCTCGCCGAGCCGAAAAAGAAGCGCGATCTAGGCATGGAAGCCGCGGAAGTGGAGCCGCCGAAGAGCCTCCCGCCGCCGCGTCCCGAGGACCTCGTGAAGGCGCTGCGAACGGTCATCCCGATCCCCGTCGCGGACCGCCTCTTCTACGTGGCGGACGCCATGCGTGCGGGCATCTCGAACGAGGAGATCCACGACCTCACGAAGATCGACCCGTGGTTCCTCGCGCAGATCACGCGCATCGTGAAGGCCGAAGAGCGCATGGCGCGCGGCGACATCTCGCCCCTCGCCTTGCGCGCGTTCAAGCGCCTCGGCTTCTCGGACGCCCAGATCGGCAAGCTCACCGGCTCGTGCGCCGAGGACGTGCGCGTGCTCCGCAAGAAGGAGAACGTCGTTCCGGTCTACGCGCGCGTCGACACGTGCGCGGCCGAGTTCGTGGCACACACGCCGTATCTCTATTCGACGTACGAGAGCGAGAGCGAAGCCAAGCCCGACTCGTCGAAGAAGAAGGTCGTGATCCTGGGCGGTGGCCCCAACCGCATCGGGCAGGGCATCGAGTTCGACTACTGCTGCGTGCACGCGGTGCAGGCGCTGCGTGAGCTGGGCTTCGAGACCGTGATGGTCAACTGCAACCCGGAGACCGTGTCGACCGACTACGACACGTCGGATCGCCTGTATTTCGAGCCTCTCACGCTCGAAGACGTGCTCGCCATCTGCGACGAGGAGCAGCCGGTCGGCGTGATCGTGCAGTTCGGTGGACAGACGCCCTTGAAGCTCGCGGTCCCGCTCGAGAAGGCGGGCGTGAAGCTGCTGGGCACGACCGCCGACGCGATCGATCGCGCGGAGGATCGAGGCCGCTTCGACGATCTCCTCACGAAGCTGTCGCTGAAGCGGCCGCGGAGCGGGATCGCGACCGGCATCGAGGGCGCTTACGTGATCGCCGAGCAGATCGGCTACCCGGTCCTGGTCCGCCCGAGCTACGTGCTCGGCGGCCGCGCCATGACCATCGCGTACACTCGCGCGGAGCTCGAGGCGTACGTGGCCCTCGCCGTGGAAGCGGCGCGCGATGCCGGCACGCAGACGATCCTGATCGACGAGTTCCTGAAGGACGCGATCGAGGTGGACGTCGACTGCGTGGCGGACGGGAAGCGCGCCATCATCGGCGGCGTGATGCAGCACATCGAGGAGGCGGGCGTGCACTCCGGTGACTCGTCGAGCGTGCTGCCGCCGCACTCGCTGAGCCCGGAGATCGTGGGCTCGATCGAGGAACAGACGCGCATGCTCGCGCTCGAGCTGGGCGTGGTCGGGTTGATGAACGTGCAGTTCGCGGTGAAGGGCACGACCGTCTACATCCTCGAGGTGAATCCGCGTGCGAGCCGCACGGTGCCGTTCGTCTCGAAGGCGACGGGCCGCCCGCTCGCGAAGATCGCCGCCAAGGTGATGGCGGGCAAGACGCTCGACGAGCTCGGCGCGTCGGACATCGAGGTGCCGCGGCATGTCGCGGTGAAGCAGAGCGTGTTCCCGTTCGCGAAGTTCCCGGGCGTGGACACCATCCTGGGCCCCGAGATGCGCTCGACGGGCGAGGTGATGGGAATCGCCGACACGTTCGCGCGCGCGTTCTACAAGAGCATGATCGCGGCGGGTCTCGACGTGAAGCTCCCGGACGGCGGCGGAAGCGGTCGCGTGACGGGCGCGAGCGGAAGCGCGGGCGGGGTAGCCGTGGGCAAGGCCGCGGGACGCCCGCGCGTGTTCATCAGCGTGAAGGACGACGACAAGCCGGTCGCGTGCATCATCGCGCGGCGGATGCGCGCCGCGGGTTACGAGATCATCGCCACGCGAGGCACGGCGGCGGCGCTCCAGCGCGCGCGCATACCGGCCGAGGTGATCAACAAGGTGGCCGAAGGCGCCCCGCACGTGGTCGACGCGATCCGCAGCGGCACCATCGCGATGGTCGTCAACACGACCCTGGGCGCGCGCGAGGTGCGCGACAGCTACTCGCTACGCCGCCAGACCTTGCTCGCGAACATCCCGTATTTCACGACGATCGCGGCGGCGCTGGCAGCGTGCGACGCGATCGAGGTCGCGCGCGGCGACGGCGGCGTCCGCGTGCGCTCCCTCCAAGAATGGGCCGAATAGAACGCGGGCGCTAGCGGCGCGCGCGAACGTGAACGTGTGAGCGTGAACTTGAACGTGAGCTGCGTTAGCGGTGGTGCATGGCTCGCGGAGCGGGCTGCATGGGCTGGACTTCTTGGGCGTCCAGGAGCGCGAGCTCCTGGCTCGCGTTGTCGACGTCGTCGCGGATGGCGATGCGGAGCCGGCGATTCGTGGTGTCGTCGCGGACGGCTGCCACCGCCGCATCGATGCGCTGGCGCGTCTCGGGCTTCGGTGAGTGGCGTAGGACGCGCGCCGCGGCCGCGCGCAGGTCACCCTCCGCCTCGGGATCCTCCAGGATCGCCCAGAGATCCTCGGTATCGAGGGTGTGACCGCGATAGCCCGCCGTCGACGCCTCGAGCATGCGCCCCGCCATATCGAGGCGAGCCAGCCAGTCGCGCGGGCTCTCGCCGTTGCGGCGGAGCACGTCGACACGTCCCGTCACGTCGTTCTTCGACGTGCCGAGCCCGCGCGCGCGCGCCGACGCGGACATGATCTGCTTGATGAGCCCGTCACGGTCGTCAGGGCGCAGCCCGGAGCCCAGGAGCGTGCCGGCCATTTCGACGTCGACCGAGTGGTACGGCGGCGGCACCCGGAAACGCAGCGCGCCGCGCACAGGCTCGATACCGAGCACGTGATCGTAAGGCACGGTGAACCATCCCTGCTTCGTCTGGATGCGCAGGCCCTCCGCCGCCATCACGACGCTCGGCGGAGCCGCCCGCCCGAAGTAGCCGACAAGGCTCAGGATGATGCTGAGGAACGCGAACTGCCCGAGCATCAACCCGACGATGCCTGCCGCCTCGTGACTGACGAAGAAGCCGAGGCCGCAGATGATCGCGCCGATCAGGAACGTGATGAGCTTTCCGTAGAACCCGGTCTTCGCCGAAGAGGACGGAACGGTCCGCCACCCCACCGACCCGAAGCCGCCATGCCCGATGCCGAGCGACTGACGGATTCGCTCGGCGTCAGCGTCCGACTCGACCTCGATCGTGATTGGTTGGTCACGCTTGGCATGCGCGAGCGTGAACAGGATCCCGGTCGAAGTCCGCGCCGTCGTCCCGCCCACGATGGATTGAGCGTCGATGCGCTGCGAGCGGGTTCCGGCGTTCTTGAGCTCGACGAATCCGGGACCGGTCACGAGCTCTGCCGTCTTCAGGCGTCGTTGGCGCAGTGGTATCAGCCCGATCCCGTGGAACAAAGCGGTGGCGAGCACCGCGGTCAGTACCGCGGTCACACCGGACAGCGGACCGAAGCACGCGAACGAGAAGAGCGCGATCGGCCCTGCGTAGGGCGCCATGCGCCATGCCTTGGCGCCCTGGGGGTCGGAGAACGCAACCCTCATCATCTCCACGATAAGCGAGCTTGGCGTCCTGGCAACGGTGCCGTACGCCCCAACCGCGTTCGGTCACGTGGAATGCGCGGCGTACGGGTCAGCGTTGGAATCGGTTAGACTGAGCGCCTACCACCGCTTACTGACCCTCTGACGAATGCCGCGGAATCCGAAGTACCCGCTCGAGCCCCTGCGCGAGCACCGCGATCGCCATGTCGATGCTGCAACGGTTCAGCTCGGCGATGCCGTACGTGCACGTGAAGCCGCCGACGACGCCAAACGCCGCGCCGCAGAAGAGCGTCGTGAGGCCGAGCTCCGCGCCCAGAGCGTTCGTCTGGACGAAGCGGATCGGCTCGCCAACGGCGAGCTTCGCGTCGCTGATCTGGCCCGGGCCCAGGCCTGGGAGCATGGCGCGAGCGCGGAGCTGGACGATCTCGGTCGTGCGATTGCGCGCGCTGACGGAAAGCTCGCCGCCGCCCAGGATGCCGAGCATGAGGCACGCGCCGCGCTCGCCCAGAAGAAGGCCGACCTGGACGTGGTCGTGAAGGACGAAGCGCGCTTCGACGCCGGAGCTCGCAACGCTCGCGAGGCAGCCGAGGAAGAAGCGGCAGAAGAAGCGTTCGCGGCGCGGAGGAAAGCGTGAGCCGCCGCAAGACGCGTAGGCTCGCCGCGTTGTCGGGCGCCACAGCGCTCACGACCCTGCTGGCGGTGGGATGCCGCGGCGGCTCGAGCGCCACCCAGCCGCCACTCACGACGTCACCGACGGCGGAAGCGAAGACAGCGCCGCCCCTATCGCCCGCGACGGCGCTCCCGGCGCTGCATGTCGTCCTCGACGACCCGCGTTTGGCACGTGCTCGGGATCTCGATCGCGCCAAGGACCCGGCGGGCGCGTTCCGGGCGGTGCGCGAGGCACGCCCGGCGGACTTGTCGCCGGCGGATCGCTGCGCCTGGGACTATCTCGAGGGTCGTCTCGCGCTCGCTGCGAACGCGACGGCCGACGCGCAGCTCGCCTTCGAGCTCGCTCAGGCGCCGGCGTGTGCCCTCGCGGGGTACGCCACGCTCCGTGCCTCGCAGACCCTGGCACGTTCCGGTCGGGCCGATGAGGCGATCGCGCGTGCCGGCGCCGTTCCGGACGACCTCGCGTCACGTGACGAGGCCAAGCTGGTCATCGCCGAGGCGCTGGCCGCGAAGAACGATCGCGTGAGCGCGCTACCGTTGTGGCGGGCGTGGCTCGCCGCGAATCCTCATGGGAATCGCTGGGTCGACACGTCCGTGCGGATCGCGAACGCCGTCCTCGACGGCGTCGACGGTCCGCCCGAAAACCACGCTCGTGAGGCCTACGATGCCGCCACGAAGGTCGTCATCGAGGCGCCCAAGGTGGCGGACGCTGCCGGCGCCGTCGCCGCCCGGACGCGCGCCGTCGCGGTGCTCAAGCCCCACGATCCCTCGCTGAGCGACGCGCTCTCGGACGCCGAGCGTGCGAAGCAGGCACAAGTCTGGCTCGAGCTCGGGGAGCCGAACAAGGCCTTCGACAGCGCGAGCCTCGTGCTGAGCGCAGCGAAGACCGGTCCCGTCGCATGTCGAGCCGCCGTGACGCGCGCCACGGCGGCCGTCAAAGCACGGGGCGTGAAGCTCAATGGCTGGCCGGATGCCGTCACCGCTTGCGAAAAAGACGACCAGCTCGTGACCGCGCTCTACTCGGGGGCAAAGGCGCAAGCGAGCAAAGACCCGAAGCTGGCCATCGACTGGTTCGCCAAGGTCGAGCAGCTGTTCCCGTCGCATCGTCTTGCCGACGACTCGCGTTATCGTGCCGCGCTCCTGGTGGCTCAGGGGACCGACGAGGGACACGAGGCGCGTGCCGAGCAGATGTTGCGCTCACTTCCGGATGCCTATCCGGCGGGCGACATGCGCACGGAGGCGCTGTTCCACGTCGCGCTCGGCAAGATGCAGCGCGCCGATTGGGAGTCCGCGAAGCTGCTCCTCGACCGGATCGTGGAGCTCTCGCCGGATGACCGGCACTGGGCAACCGCCGGTCGCGCGGAGTACTTCCGGGCGCGCGCGGCCTCGGCGACCGGTGACGCAGACGGCGCGCGTTCACGCCTGGTCCACATCGTGGAGCGCTACCCCCTCGCGTTCTACATGCTGCTTGCTCAGGCGCGGCTTGCCGCGCTCGATCCCTCGCTGGCAGCGCGCACGCTCAAGGACGCCTCCCAGCACGACGTGGATGGCGCTTTCCCGTCGAAGGCCCACCCGATCCTCGAGTCGGTAGCGTTCGCGCGCGCGATGCGCCTCCTCGAGGTGGGTGAGGTCGACGCTGCGCGTCGCGAGTTCGCGGCGTCCGGAGCTCTCGCCGACGGCACGGATAGCGAGGTCGTGTGGTCCGTGGGCGCTCTCTACAACCAGGCGGGTCTGCCCGAGCTGGGACACGCCTTCGCGCGAGGCAAGCTGACGGACTTCCTGGCGCATTATCCCGAGGGCAAGTGGCGGGTTCCCTGGCAAGTGGCGTATCCGCGTGCCTTCGAGAGCATCGTCGTGAAGGCGTGCTCCGAGAACGCGATCCCGACGCCGCTCGCGTGGGGGATCATGCGCGAGGAGTCCAGCTTCGTGGCCGACGTGCGCAGTCACGCCAACGCGATCGGTCTCATGCAGCTGATCCCGCCGACGGCGAAGTGGATGGCATCCGGCACGAGCATCCCGTCCGACGAGACCTCCCTGAAGCGGCCGGAGGTGTCCGTGGAGCTCGGCACGCGGCTTCTCGCGAAGCTCCGTGCAACACATGGGCATCCCGCGCTGGCTATCGGCGCCTACAACGGCGGCGGCGGCGCGGTAGAACGTTGGGTTTCGGCGCGCACGACCGACGAGCTCGACCTCTTCGTGGAGCAGATCCCGTACGACGAGACGCGGAACTACATCAAGCGCGTGCTCTCGAGCCAGGCTGCGTACGCGTATCTCTATGATCCGACGGCGTTGAAGGAGCCCTTCGGCCTCCCGCTTCGCCTCGGACGCTGACGGGCCACCGTCGTGAGCACGAGCGAGCTCCTCGTCGTTCCGGGCGAGCGCCACGTAGAGAGGCTCGCGCGTGAGGGCGAACGCGCAGAGACCCGCACGTCACTGCGTTCGCGCCTCGCCGCCGCGCTCCTTCCCGACACGGCGTTCGTCGATCCACGCGAGTGCCGCCTGGTGCTCGCGATGGCGCTCGCCGAGGGTGAGAACGTGGCGGCCTCGGCGGGCCAGCTCGATCTGTTCGGTGGAGTGACCGCTGTGGCGGCGTCGGGGCGCACGTCTCCGCCAGACCCGCGCGGCGATGCGATTCTCGCCACAGCACGCGCCCGCGGTGGACCGTCGTGGGCACGGCTGGTCGCGGCCCTCGACGATGCCATCGCGCTGCTCCGTGCTCGTGGAGCTACGGCGGCGCATCTGGAAGGTGTGGCGCGCTCGAAGGGCTTCCTGGCCGCCCGAGCGCGGATGCTCGCCGCCGCCATGCGTGCCGTCGACGCGCGTCTCGCTCGTGCCGCGGCCGTCGACGGACGACTCGTCGGAACGCTGCTTTCCGAAGCGATCGCGGCGACATCGGCGGATGACCTCGAGCGCGTCATCGGAGCGCGGCGCCTTCGTGCGCGCTGGATCCTGGCGTGGGAGCCGTCGGACGTCTCGTGGTGGCGCGCGCTCGACGACAAGCTCGTGCCCCACGGTGGTGGAGCGAGAGTGGTGCTCCCTACCTTCGATCGTCCGCTGGCCGGTGGTCGCGAGCGTGACCCACTCGATACCTTGGCAGACGAGGTCACCCGCGGTCTCGATGCGCCGACGGAGAGCGAGACCATCGCTCCCGTGCTCGGCGATCTCACCGGCGTGACGGCGCCCGAGGGCTCAGGTTTGGTCGACGTCTCGCGCGTCCGCATCGTCGGTGCGAGCGATGCCGTGGCGCAGGCACGTGCCGTTGCCACGGTCGTCTCGGATGCGCTCGCAAGCGGCGCCGCCGTGGAGCGGATCGCCATCGCGTTTCCGGTGATGGACGAAAGAACGCTGGCACCGTTGCGTCGTGCGCTCGAGGACGAGGGCATCGTCGGACACGAGGCTCGCGGCGCTCCGGCCTCGAGTGCGCCGGTGGTTTCTGCCGCGCTTCTGGCGCTCGACGCGGCGACATCGCTCGATCGCCACGTGGTCGCTCGACTGCTGCGTTCCGGCTGGATCGATGCCGCGCGTCTCACCGGCGAAGGCCGGCGCGACTCCGAACGGCGGCTCGGCAAACTGGCGCGCGCGCTGGAGACGTCGGCGACGGCGGCGGGTGCTGATCCGGTCGAGCGCCTCATCCGGACGGCGACGTCGCGGCCGGGCGGCGGTCGGGCTTGGCGTACCAACGAGCTCGATGCGGCCGAGGATGAAGCGCGCGATCTCGCACTCGCGACACGGATCGCGAACGTCCTATCGGGTTCGCGCGCCGCCTCGACGCGTATCGAGCATGTTCGAGCGGCCCGAACCCTGTGGTCGGAGCTCGGGATCGGCGCACGCGCGGGACGAGGCGGTCTGTCGTCCTTCCTCAGTGACGCGGCCCCGACCGGCGTTCCACGTGCGGAACGCCTTGCCATCGCCCGGGATGCGAGAGCGTGGGACGCGCTCGTCGCAGCGCTAGAGCTACACGAAACGACCGCGAACCGCGTCGGGGCCCTCGAGCAAGCGATCGACGCGGGCGCCTTCCGCCTCGAGCTCCTCGAGCTGCTCGACGCTGCAGCGTCCCAACCCGGTGCGGCACGCGTAGCCGCGGTCCGAATCGCGCGCCTTGTCGACGTAGCAGGTGACGCCCTCGATCTCCTCGTCGTCGTGGATGTGAACGAAGGGCTCCTCCCACGCGACGACACGCACGACGCCTTGGTGTCCGAGGCGCTGGCGGAGGCCATCGGTCGTGCCAGTCACGGAGCGTTCATCGCTCCGACAGCGGGCGCCTCGCGGGCACGCGACCTGAGCGCGCTCGCCGTCGCGGCGGCCGACGCACGGTCGGTGGTGCTCACGTTTTCGCGTGAGGACGGGGCGGGTGCGCCCCTTGCGCCCTCGCCGGTCATCGATGCCCTCGAACGTGCCGGCGTCCCCGTCATCGCGAGCGAGCCGCCCCCCGCGCGCCTCTCGGGACTCGACGTGACGTTGCGGGTCACCCGCGAGCGCGAACGCGAAGGGTTCTTCCTCGATCCGGAGCGTCCGCGCTCCGACGTCGTGGCGGACCTTGCACCCACGTCGACGGCAGCGCGGCTCCTGGTTGGTGAGACGGGTGGTGCGGGGCGCGCGCTCGCCGTCACGGGCCTCGAGCGCTTCGCGCGCTGCGCTTTCATGGGTTACGCGCACGTCGTACTCGCGGCGCGAGAGACGGACCTGAAGGACGAGCTTCCGGACGCGCGCGAGGAGGGCACGCTCGTTCACGAGGTCCTTGCCGCAGCATTCGTCGCGACGCGTGACCTCTGGCTTCGGCGCCCGCGTCCAGCAGCAGAGATCTTGGAGCGGGGTCTGGCCGCTGCCGAAGACGTCCTCGAACGATGGCAGGGACATGCCCCGCTCCGCGCCATCGTGCGCCTCCGCGTCAGCGATGCGGTTCGCGCCGTGCTCGGGTTGGCGATCGCCGATGACACCTGGGACTTCGTTCTCGCCGAGCAAGCGTTCGGTGGACGAGGCGACAACGCGTGGAAAGCCCTCGATCTCGCGGATACCGACGTGACCCTGTCGTTGCGCGGGACGATCGACCGCGTCGATCGCGCGCATGATGGTCGCATGCTCCGTGTCGTCGACTACAAGCGAAGCAAGACGACGGTGCGCGATGCTGGCAGCTCGCTCGGCGAAACGGCGCTTCAGGTTCCCGTCTACGCGTGCGTTGCCGGCCGCGAGCTCGCGCTGCCCGCGACCGGTGTCTACGTGCCGACGCAGGCACGCGACGTTGCGGTGGAAGCCAAGCCGAACGCACGCGCGGCTCAGCGCATGGACGAGCTCCTCGCTCGACCGACAGGCGCAGGACTGAACGAGATCGAGCACCGAGCTCTCGCGATCGTCATGTCCGCACGGTCAGGGGCTTTGGCGCCGATCCCCGCCCACGAGTCGGAGTGCCGCTATTGCGCGGTAAGCGGTGGGTGCCGGAAACCACGCTTCGCGATGGCGCCCGTCGACGACGCGGACGACGACCGCGACCCCGCGGGAAGGCCTTCCAGGGACACGACCTGACGCGTCGCGGTGCTATACCCGCGTCTCTTGGTCGTCGATCCCGGCACTCTCTACGCGTTCCCCAGGAATCTCGTGCTCGCCGCGAGCGCGGGCACGGGCAAGACGCACGCGCTCGTCGGGGTGGTCGTCCATCTCCTCGTTCGTGACCGCGCGCCGCGCGGACGCGGCAAGGCACAACCGCTCGACCCGTCACGAATCGTTGCGACGACCTTCAGTCGCAAAGCGGCGGCGGAGATCCGCAAGCGTGTCACGCAGGAGCTCGAGCGCCTCGCGAACGCGCCGGAGACTTCCGCGTACGTCGCGAGCCTTCGTACGGGCGGTCTCGCGGCGTCACGCGACACGGATCTACTCACCGACGACGCTATCCGCGTCCGTGCTCGGCGCGCACTTGCGCGCCTCCCCGCAGCTCGATTCGGGACGCTGCATAGCTTCGCGACCGGGATCGTTCGCGCGCATGCTGTCGAGCTCGGTCTCGGACCTGGCTTCGAGCTCGCCACCGAGGCCGACTCGCGGGCGCGCTCCGAGGAGGCCATCGCGAAAGCCCTCGAGGCTCGACTCCTCACGAACCCCGCAGCGATCCGGCAGCTCGCGGAGGCAGCGGGCGGCGTCGACCGCCTCGTGACGCAGCTGCGCCGCATTCTCGTCCAGCTCGAAGAAGATGGCCGCGCGGCCCGCGACCTAGGGCTCCCCACGGGGGATGCCGTTTCGCTCGAAGCGTCGATGCACGCGCTCGCCGAGCATGCGCGATCACTCCAAGCGATGCCGCGCTTCGAGGCCGCGGCGCGGGACGTCGTCTCTGCGTGGCAGCGAGGTGACGAGGCTTCGATCGAGGCGGCATCGGTCGCGTTGTGCGCGCTGCCCGCCACCGGCAAGAAGACCCCCGAGCTGGAAGCGTTCGCCGTGTTCCGCAAGACGCTCGGCGGTACGACGAACGACGAGAAGGGACGCCGCCTCGCCCGCTCGTTCCGGATCCGGCATCGCTTCGACGAGCACGCCCGCATCGTTCGCGATCTGCTCGGTACCGCCGAGGTCGAGATCGAGGCTGCCGGCCGGACGCGCGCGGCGATTGGCTTCGGCGAAATCCTGCGCGCGGCACGCGAGCTCCTGCGCGACCGCCCCGATGTCGCCGAAGAGGTGGGCGCCGGGATCGATGCGCTGCTCGTCGACGAGTTCCAAGATACGTCGCGCGTACAGCGCGACTTGCTCCAGTTGTTGTGGGCGCGTTCCGACACGCGTGAGGCGGGACGCATCCCTCCTCTCGGTGCGGTCAGGGAAAATGGCCTGCTCGTGGTCGGCGACCGCAAGCAATCCATCTACGGTTTTCGTGGTGCCGACGTCGGCGTCTTCGCCGAGCTCGCTGTCGGCCTCGCCGGCACGCCGGCACGCGAGGCGCTCGGCATTCCCGCCGGCGTCACTTGGGAGCCTCGCGAGCCGCTCGCCGACTTCTGCGCGCTCCGTCACAACCGGCGCAGCGTTCCCGAAGTGCTGACCTTCGCCAATGCCTTCAGTGCGCGACGATTTCGTCCTGGCGATCCGCCCCCGCAGCTTTTCGAGATTGAGTACGTCCCGGGCACCGAGGATCTCCTCGTTCCGCCTGAGCGGGCTCTCGACGTCGCGGATGTGTCCACCCCGCGAACCACCTGGCTTCGGATCCGGCCCAAGGGTTCGTCGTCGACGCGTCTCGAGGAGGCCTTGGTCATCGCCGGTCGCATTCGCAGCATCCCTGCCGACGCCGGCGTCCGCGTGGGAAAGGAAGGTCGCCCCGCGCGATGGCGTGACATGGCCATCCTCGCCACCACGAACGGAATGCTCGATGCCGCAGCCTTCGCGCTCGCGCAGTCCGAGGTGCCCTACGTCGTCGCGGGAAAGAGCTTCTTTCGTACTCGTGAGATCCGCGATCTCGCCGCCATGCTCACGCTCGTGCTCGACCCCTCCGATCGTCTCGCGATGCTCGAGGTACTGCGCGGCCCCTGGGTCGGAGCTCACGACGAGACGTTGCTCGGTCTCACGCGTCCCGGTGAGGGACTCGTCCCTCCGTTTGCGTGGCCCGACCCGCCCCATCCCGATCTCGTTCACGCGGAGGATCGTGCCGGTCTTGCCGACACCTCGTCCCTCGTTGCCGAGCTGGCGCGATGTGCCGGCAGGCTCGGCCCGGGAGCGATTCTTCGCGAGGCCGTTCGTGCCCGTGCGTTCGACGAGGTCCTCGGAGCCCTTCCTCGCGGCGAGCAGCGCGTTGCGAACGTTCGTAAGCTCCTCGCGATCGCCGATCGCCACAACGATGCTCGAGCCTTTCGGAAGTGGCTTGTCGATGCGTCCGAGCAGGAGCTCGCCGAATCGGAGGCTGCGACTTTTTCGGAGGACGACGATGCCGTACGGCTGCTCACGGTGCACGCGAGCAAGGGGTTGGATTTCCCAATCGTGTTCGTGCCCGAGATCGGGGCAGCGCTTCCGCGCTCGGAGAAGGGAGCGGCCCGTATCTCGCTCGGGGCCGGGGACGATCCCAACGTGCTCGCCGTTCGTGCTGCCGACGACACCGGACTCGTCCTCGAGCCGCCCTCCTTTGCCTCCAGCTACGCGACGACGCGCCGACGCGAGCGGGCGGAGCGCCAGCGTCTCGCGTACGTGGCCATCACCCGCGCCGCGGATCGGATGTTCCTCGTCGGTGGCCGCACTCGCGAGACGATCGGCGACCTCGGGGCTTCGACGCTTGCCGTTCTCGAGGACATCGCCGCCGATCCCCGCACGCTCGAGGTCGCTGCGCTTGCCGTCGAGGATGTCGACGTTCCCGCTCCGACCGTCCGCCTGCACGGAGTCGATGTTCCTAGTGCGACGCCGGTCGCCGCCAAGTCTGCCGTCGCCCCCACGTGGCGCTCGCTTCCCATCGCCCCGACCGCCCTTGCGGACTTCGATCATTGTGCCCGACGCTTCGAGCTCGTGCATCTGCTCGGACTGCCGGAGCACGTTCGAGGTGCCCGCTCCGCCGACGCCAGCCGCACCGGCACGACTGGCCTCGATGCACGGCTGCAGGGCACGCTCGCTCACGCAGTGCTCGAGCGGATACCTACGACAGCGTTCGCGGGCGCCGATGCCGATGCCGCAGCGGGCCGGGCGCTCGCTGCAGAAGGCATCCCGCCCGAGCATGCTCAGCACGCGTCCATTGTCGCGCGCGTCGTTCGTTTCCTTGGCGGCACCTACGCGAAGAGAATCGCCGAGCGTGGCGCCGAGCTCCGGCGCGAGGTCGCTTTCGTCCTCGCCGTCGAGGACAAGGAGGGTCGGTCGGTCATCCTGCGCGGAAGCATGGATCTCGTGGTCGTGTGGCCTGATGGTGCGGTGGACGTCGTCGACTACAAGAGTGCTCGTGGCGGTGCGGAAGGCGCCTATGCCTTCCAGCTCGACGTGTACACGCTCGCCGCTCGCGCGATGTATCCCGCCGCGCCGAAGCTGCGTGCTGGTCTCGTCTATCTCGGTGGGTCGAGCTCCTCCGGCGAGCCTTCCTGGCGAGCTCTGCCCGATGAGAGTGACGTTCGTGCGCGGCTCGCCGCGATGGGCGATCGACTCGTTCGAGCCCGTTGGGGCGGTGCTTTCCCGCGCGTTGCCCTCGAGCGATGCGAGGCGATTCACTGCGGATTCATCGGGCGGTGTCATGCTTCCACCGCCCAGGCCGGGAGCACCGGGCCCTCCATGTCGAATGGTATCGACGAGAATCCTTCGGATGCCACGACGACGTGATCGAGCAGCGGCGTGCCGACGACAGCGGCGGCGGCAGCCACTCGCCGTGTGAACTCGAGGTCCTCCGCGCTGGGCGCAGGATCACCACTCGGATGGTTGTGGACGAGCACGAACCCGCTCGCGGCGGCTCGTAGCGCGAGGCGAATCGGATCCGCTGCGCGTACGCCCATGCCATGGAGTCCGCCTCTCGCGACGCAGCGCACGGCGCGTAGTCGGCTGCGTCCGTCGAGCGCGAGCAGCCAGAGCTCTTCGTGATCGAGAGCGCTCAGTCTTGTCGCGGCCCATGCCGCTACGTCGGCGCTGCTCGTGACCGATGCGGGAGCGAGGGCGTCCTTCGTCGCGCGCCGGCCGAGCTCGAAGGCGGCCGCGATTCGTCGCGCCGATGCTCGTGGAGCACGTGCTGGCCGCGGCCCCGAGGAGAGTCGCGCCGCGATCTCGTCGACCGTCGCGCGCGATAGACCCGAAAATCCGCCGAGATCGCACAGCAGCGCCGCCGCCACTTCTTCGACATCAGGTGATCGGTCCGGCTCGACGCGACCGCATGCAAGGATCCTCGCAAGGAGCACTTCGCCGGACCATGCCTCGACATCCGCATCGAGAGAGCGCTTCGCCATGCAGAGACGCTCCGCAAGCGGGATGCCGAAATCGCTCGCGAGGATTTACGCGTGGTTGCACGCGCGAGGGGGTGGCCGCGACAGTTTCGAGGGTGTCCTGGGCCACCTCTCCGCGGACGTCGAAGCGATCGGCGGTCAGACCGCCCAGTCACTCACGGCTTCTGGCAGATGCCGAAGTTCGGATCCTTGAAGACCGTACTCGTCGCGCAGATCTGCGAAGTGCCGCACTCGCTCGAGCTCACCCTGCATAGCTTGAAGCACTGGCGGCTGCCCGCAGTGCCGAGGCACGTGAGGCCGGCGGCGCAGTGATCCACGTCACACGAAGCGCCGACCTGTTTCTCGCCGACAGCGACGCAACCGGTGTCGCCGCTCTCGGTCACGACTGCGCACGACTCGTTCGCGTTGCACTCGCCCGTGCCGAGCAGCTTGCAGTGCTTCAGCGGCATGCACACGGGGACCTTCTGGTTCACGTCGACGAGGTCCTGCACGTCGCAGAAGGTCGCGCCTCCGCTCTGCGATTCATGGCCTTTGCAGGTGCCCGCACAACAGTAGTGACGGCACTGCGTGGTGCCGTTCTCGCCTACGACGCAATCGAAGCCCGCCGCGCAATCAGCACCTTGTTTGCACGCGGCGCCGTCGCCGCCTGCCGTATCGGCGTTGGTCGACAAGCACCTCGGCGCAAACGCGTCCGCCGCTTCACGATGGATTCGGCAACCCATGCTCGCGATGGCCGTACCGCTCCCGGCGTCTCCTGCACCCGCGTCGGAATCTTCGGCACACGGCATCGCTCCGGACGTCAGCCGCGAGCCGTCGTCGTCGGGCATGCACTCGCCAGCCAGGACGTTACAGAGGGGATTGCCACGATAGACGGCGGCCTTCGCAGGGCCCGCGTCCTCCGGCGCGAGCGGCGGCGCGCTCCCGCCACTGCGGTCGTCGTTCAAGCCCGACGCCGGCGAGTCGGACGCTGTTCCCGTAGGTGTAGATGTCGAGCAGCCGATAGCTACGAGCGCTGCGCAGCCGGCGATGGCCAAGGCCGCGGCGGTGATCTGTGACCGGAAGGGAAAGCGGGTGCTGCCAGACAACAAGAGGGACCGCCTGCGTAAGCTCGAGAGGGTTCTCGAATCGTACCCCCGAAAGGGCGTACGACCAGGATCGTTACACGCCGCGTGCCGTGTGCGGCGACGCGCTTCGGAAGAGGCAACCAATCGTAATCCCTTTAGAAACCCGACTGGCTCTGAGCGCTACCGATCGGTTGGCCATGACCGGCGTGTCGCGGTGGGCCAGCATTGGTTGCGTGGCGGCTAGCGCGTCTCGACGTCCCGCGTGACCGCATTGCCCGCGCTATCGAAGGCGCGCACCACGACGATGTGTGAGCCCGGCGGGACGAGGACGGAGACATCGGAGTCGACACGCTCGTCGATGGTGTCGAAGATCCCATCCGCGGCGCCCAGCGGCCGCCACTCGAGCTTTCCGTCCACGGCCATCTCGACGCGAGCGATCGGCGACGTTCCATCGACAACGTGAGCACGCAATCGACGGCCCGTGATCTCGAGGGTGTCGATGCGCGGCGGCGTGTTGTCCACGAGGACGGTCTCGGACTCGAGCGCGTGCTTCTGAACCTGATCGGGAGGGTTCGCCGACTCGTCACTGGCTTCGACGCGCACGCGATACTTTCCTTCGGGCAGCGCCGCGGTGTCCCAGTCGAGCTCCGTCTTCGTGTGGACGTCATCCGTCTTCAGCGCGTCGCGCCACTGCGTCTGGCCCTCACGCTTGAACGCGATGCGATAGCGAAGCGGATCGCTGTCCGGGTTCTCGACCTTCCACGTCACCTTTACGACGCTGTCGTGCTTCGCCACCTCGCCGCCGCTCGCAGGAACGCTCGTGGTGGGTTCCTTCGTCGGACCGGCCTTCACGGCCGCGTTGATCTCGGTCACGACCGGGCGCACGTTGTCCGTGACGAAGGGGATCGTCACCTCCGTCAGGACAGCGTTCGGATCGCGCGCCCAACGAGCGCGAACCTGAACGTAACGCCCTGGCGCAGACGTGACCGCGCCTGTTGTCGTGAGCGGATTGCTCCACGCCGTCCACGTGGCGTCCGGCGCCGTCGTGTTACCGGACCGCGTCGACAGCTCGAGAAGACCGGTCGAGCGCCACGACAGCGTTCCGAACCGCGCATGCAGGGTGGCGTCGAGCACTTTGCTCGTCCACACCGCGTCCGGCCCGCCGCGACCAATGATCCGATGCGCGACCGGCGGGTCGCTCGTTGCCACGAATCCCTTACCGCCGACCACGCTCAGGGCGCCGACCTGACGCTCATCGGTATCGGCAAGGAGGGTCACGACGTGCGCGTCGTCGACCGTGTAGATTCGGCCGTTCGCGCCCGTTCCGACGTAGGGCCGGCCCTGCTCGTCGATCGCCAACGCGAGATAGTGCGTGTCGTCGTGCTTCATCATGCGCTCGGGTTGCCCGCGCGCATCGAAACGATAGAGCGCGCCCTTACCCGCCTTGGGATGCGTTCCGGACGAGGGCCCGGCCGGCGTACGACCGACGGCGGGTGAGCGCTTCGGCGGCTCGGGGGCTTCGCCGTACTCGTTCCCGATCGCCCAGATGGTCCCCTTGAAGACCGCGACGGCTTTGACCTCTTCGCCCGGGAGGGTCGCGAGGACGGTAGCGCGGCCAGGTCCCGTGATGCGATAGAGGTTTCCCTTGCCGCTCGAGCCGGCGAGCAGGTCGCCGTTGTCCATCATCGCGAGGGACACGAGATGGCCCTCGGTGCTGCGGTAGTACACGGAGCTCGCGCCCGTGGGCTCCACGCGGAACACTTTGCCCTCGGGCCCAGTCGCAGCGAAGAGACCGCTCCCGGCGCGATCCAGCACGAGCGCCCAGACGTGGCTCGTCTCCGGCAGCGTGGTGAAGAGGTCGGCCTTACCCTGCGCGATCTTGAAGATTTTCCCGTCGGGAATCGTCGCCGCGTACACGGTGCCGTTCTTGGCCTGTACCATCGAGGTCACCGCGAGCGATGCGGTATCGGCAAAGACGGCGAGCGTGTCGCCCGTGAGCTTGTAGACCTTCCCGGCCGGGCTCGTACCGACGAGCGTGGTGCCGTCCGCTAGCGTGAGCGACGAGAACGAGGCGCTCGCTTCGGGGATCGGCGCATTGCCCAGCGTGAAGCCAGCGCGCACCGCACCGTCCGAGCTCACGGCGACGCCCTTGAGGTCGCCGCCGGAGAGCTTGTCGAGTGTGTCGAGCACGAAGGTTCGTGTCCCGACGGCACCGGCATCGGTGGTCGTCGCGACAGAGAGAAAGACGAGCGCGGTCGTGGCGACCGCACGCGCAAGCGAGAAACGCATGGGGAGAGCTTACACCTACCGGGCCGCTGCGGAAAAAACGCCGCGTAACGCCACATGGCTCGGCAGCCATCGCCGCTCGATCTGAGCCGCAGCTGCCGCGCGGCTGCGGTCGACGGTCTCGTTCAACGAACGACCGGCTTGACCCGCACGCGGACGCGATCCGAGCCGTCGACATAACGATCGAGCGGGGTCACCAAGCGGGTGTAGGACGCAAAGGCGTCGGGCGCGACGTCAGAGGTCCACGGCCGCAGCGCGTCGAGCGCGAACGCGGGAAGACGATCCGCCACGTGACCGCCGTACGCGACGCCCTGCGTCCTCGTCCGGTACTGCACCACCAAGCTGCGCGGCAGCACGCTCTGTTTGGTCGAATTCACGAGCAAGTCGGATAGGTTCTGGGGCGCTGCAAGGTCTGCCACGACGGTGTAGCCCGGCGCGATCTCGACATCGACATCCTTGCCTGCGAGCTCGTCGGGGAAGCGCACCTCCAAGACCTTGGTGATCTCCTGACCGGCGAAGGGCACGAGGTGCACGCGCAGACGTGCCGGCTGGCCCGCATCGACGACCGGATCCAGCACGTCGACGCCACGCAGTCTCCAGAGCTCGCGTTTGTAGTCGACCGTGATCACACCCTCGACTTTGTCGACGTGCGTGTTCTCCCACGGGTTGTTCAGGACCTCGCCGACGGCGCGTCCGATCTTCGAGTGCGCGAAGTCACCGGCGTCCGGCATCCCGCCAACGGCAACGCCGAAGTCCTCGAGATCGATGGTGCCGTGACCGCGCACGGTCAGCTTCGTCTTCATGTGCCACGTGACGTCGCGCCGCTCGTTTATCGATGCGTCCACGATCGACCCGAGGACGGACGCCACGAGCGAACCGCTCATGAAGCGATCGTCCGCGATCTGAACGTTCCAGCTCTTCTTCGGGATGCCGTCGGCGCCCCGGATCTCCATCGCCATCGGGAACATGGGCGCGACCTTGGTCTCGTCCACCACGACCGCGCTCTGCCGATCCTGGACGAGGGCACCGAGCGGGCGGGCGGATTCGCCGATCTTCGAAGAATGCTGATCACTCGCGAAGATCCAGTGCACTCGGCCGATCGTCGCGGGAAGCGCGCTCACGCCCGCCTCCATCATCGGATGGCCGAAACCGCACAGTTTGGTGCCCTCGACGTGGGTGACGGTGCCGAGGCCCATGAAGGAAACATCGCCGCTCGCCATCTGCACGCCGAGCGCGCCACCGTCGACGTAGTGCATCGGCGCGTTGGGGTCCTGCTTGCCGTCGCCGCCGCCTCCTGCCTGCACCGGATCGAGACCAAGTGGCCCGAAGAGCTTCTGCACGAGCGCCATCGACCGATCGCTCATGCCTGCGAGGAGGAGAGGAGTCGTCGCCGGTTGCACCGCGCGCGACGGATCGAGGCCCATCGACAGGCGCGACCCCACCTGCCGTGCGTGCGTTTCGAGATCGTAGGTGCCGGGTGCTCCGTCGAACGCCGTCGTGCCACTGCCCGGCCCGATCGGAGGCGTCGCGCTCGCGTGTTTCGGAGCGGCGGACTTCGGCGAGCCGGGAAGGGGGGCGCCGCCTTCGAGCGGCCAGAAACCCGGCGGAATCGGGCGGTGCATCTCCGTGAGCATCGGAGCGATGGGCGTCACGCCGGCGACCGGCTCGACTTGGAACGACGCCCAGGAATACGCGTACGCGCCGGCGAGGCGTCCACCATCGAGGTAGATCGGGCTGCCGCTCATGCCCTTTACGTTCTTCGTGACGTTCAGCCGCGGATGCGGCGTCTTCACGAGAATCAGCTCCTGCGAAGGCCGGAAATTCTTTAGAACGCCCACGACCTCGACGTCGAACCGCTCCGGCTGCGTGCCCTTGAAGACGGTGAGGCCGTAGCCCTTCATCCCGTCCTTGATCTCGTTCGGCGAGATCGTCGTGGGCTTCGCGTCGCCGTGAGCGAGCGGAATCGTGAGACCCAAGCCGGCGAGGAGGCCGACGGCGAGCGCGCCGATCGGGAGGAATTCGTTGCGCACGCCTCATGGTTACGCACCGCTCCGAGCCCGTAAAGGTTTCTCGCGGTCAGGCCCTGGTTCGCTCGAAGCGGTCGCTGAAGGCCGGGCTTGATGTGGACCGCCCTCGTAGCGCGGGGCGCTCGCTCTACTCGTAGGGATTCGGCGGCGCGTCGATGACGGGCGCTCCGGCGTCCTTCGCGGCCGCACCCGTGCTGGTCCCGGTTTGACGTGGCTTTCCCGTCGCGCCGGTCGCGCCGGTCGCGCCGCTCGCGCCGGTCGCGCCGCAGCTCGGAAGCGCACCCGCAGCCCCGCTCCCTCCCGCGCCGGCGGTCGAACCGCTCGCGCCGCCAGCCGCGCCGCTCGGCCCACCAGGCCGGGCGCTCGGGATCAACGTGACCTCCACCTCGTCGGGGGTCGCCCCGTCGACGAGCACGATCGTGTCATCGTATTTGTCGGCACGGACGAGGACGTTCATCGTCGTGCCGTCGGCCGGCTTCGCGATCGTGTCCGTGCCACGTGGCAGCACGACGCCATCCACGAGCAAGATGGCGGTGCTCGGCGCGATTCGCAGATGCACGCGACCCTGCGAGGCGCCCGTGATGAGAATGCTGCCGGGCGGCGCCGGAGCGGTCATGGTGGCCGCCGGCGTCAGCATGACAGTGCCGGTGGCAGGAACGGACGCGGGCGGGGTGGCGTCGGCAACCAGGATGGCAGCACGCGCTTTCCGCGCCGTACGCACGTACGAGAGCACGCCAACGCCGAGCGACGCCCCTACGAGCGCGGCCACGGCGACCCACAACATGCCGCGGCGCGCCGCGGCCGGGCGCCCCTCGATCATCATTGCGCCGCTGCCCGAATCGAACGCGTTCATGCCCTTCGCGGGGGCGCTCGTCGGCCCGCTCACTGGCCCTGACCACGGAGCGTTTCGACCGTCGCGTGACGGTGATGCCGCTTCGTTGCGCAGCGCCGCTGCGCGCGTCTCGATCTCGGCTCCGCAGCGCTCTCGGATGAGTGCCGCGATCTGCGCGGGGCCGACCTGCGGTCCGCTCTTCTGCAGGTAGCTCTCGAGAGCGAGACGCATCTGATCCGCGCTCGCGTAACGATTCTGGGGCTCGTTCGCGAGCGCACGCATCACGACGATCGCGAGCTCGTGCGGATACGACGGGATGAGTGATCCCGGCGGCTCGTACCGACCGAGCATGATCGACGTCATCACCTGCGGATCGTGCTCACCCTGGAACGGACGCTGTCCGGTCGTGATCTCGTAGAGCACGCAACCCAGCGCAAAGACGTCACAACGCCGATCGATCGCGCCGCCGATCAGCTGCTCCGGGGCCATGTACGCGAGCTTGCCCTTCAGCTGACCGGCCATCGTCATGTGCGATTTGCCGAGTGCCTTCGCCACGCCGAAGTCGGTGACCTTCACCTCGCCCGAGCTCGTCATGAGGAGGTTGTGCGGGGAGACGTCGCGATGGACGACGGCGAGCGGTCTGCCGTCGTCACCCACGAGCTCGTGGGCGGCGTGCAG
>JAXDMI010000724.1:0-4974 GCA_034666145.1 Myxococcales bacterium
TAAGCAAGCTCTCCGAGCTCACCGGCGTGGTCACCGCCGAAGATGCCGGCGTCGCCCCGGCGCCGCTCACGCCCGTCGAGACCGCGGCGCCCCCGAGCGTCCCTCCCGTGGCGACGACCGTAGCCACCGTTGCGGGCAAGAAGCTCGTCGCGCCCGCGCCGGTTGGAGCAGGCGGGGCCGTCGCAGCCGGCCGCGTCGGCACCACGAGCACGAGCACGGGCACGGGCACGGGCACGGGCACGGCGAACGGAGTCTTTGGAGGCAATCCGACGACGGGCTCCGCGCTCGTGGGCGGTAAATGCTCGCCGCAGTGCACGTCGACCTGCGATTGCTCCGGCAATCCCATCGTCGCGGCTGCCAAGTGCTCGCCGACCTGCACGTCGACCTGTGATTGCGCGGGCCGTCCCATCGCTGCTCCGACGACGTCCGTGTGCTTCCCGACCTGCACGTCGACCTGCGATTGCCATGGCAATCCCATCGCGGCGCCCACGACTTGCTCGCCGACGTGCACCGCGACGTGCGACTGCCACGGCACCCCGATCACGCCGTCACGCGTGACGCCGCCCGCGCCCGCGGCCACCACGTGCTCGCCCACGTGCACGTCGACCTGCGATTGCCACGGCGTGCCCATCACGCCCGCACCGGCCGCGCGCGGATGCACACCGACCTGCACCGCGACCTGCGATTGTCACGGTGTGCCCATCACGCCCGCACCGGCCGCGCGGGGATGCACGCCAACGTGCACCGCGACCTGCGATTGCCACGGCGTGCCGATCGCGCCGGCCGCACCGAAGACGTGCTCCCCGACGTGCACGGCGACGTGCGACTGCCACGGCGTCCCGCGCTGATTCATCTCGCGCGCGCGTCGCCGAGCACGTCGCGAACGGCGCGCGCGAGGACGTCGGCGGTGAACGGCTTGACGAGCACCCGACTGCCCGACGCGGGCGGTCCGCTGCGCGGCATCTCCTCGTCGGCATAGCCGGTCATGTAGAGCACGCGAACCCTCGGCCGCTTGGCAACGATCGCCGCGGCGAGCTGGTGCCCGTGCATCGACGGCAGCACCACGTCGATCAACACGAGGTCGACGCTCGTATCGTCCTCGGCGATGTACGCGAGCGCCGCGGACGCGTCCCCCACGTCGTGCACGCGATAGCCGTAGCGCTCGAGGATGGCGCGCACCGCGAGTCGCACCGGCGCCGAATCCTCGACGAGGAGGATCTCCTCGGTCCCGCGCGACGTCGCGGCCTCGACCGGCAAGGCCTCGGCGGTGGGCGACGCCGTGGCGATCGGGAGATCGATCTCGAACGTCGTGCCGCGGCCAGGCTCGCTCGCGACGCGAATCCTGCCTCCGTTCTGCTGCACGATCCCCGACACGGTCGAGAGGCCGAGACCGGTGCCGCGGCCGCGCTCCTTCGTCGTGAAGAACGGCTCGAAGGCGCGCGCTCGTGTGGGCGCGTCCATTCCGACTCCCGTGTCGCTGACCTCGAGGCGCGCAAAGCGTCCGGTGCTGTCTTCGATGGTCTTCGTCGTGATCGTCACGTCGCCGCCGTCGGGCATGGCATCACGGGCGTTGACCGCCAGATTCAAGACGATCTGCTCGACCTGGAACGGATCGATGCGGACGATGTTGCCCGCCGCGGCGAAGTCCGTGCGGATGTGGATGTGCTCGCCGATCAGACGCGCGAGCATCTTCTCCACGCCGGCCACGACCGCCTCGAGGCGCACGTTCTGCGGCTGCGCCACTTCGCGTCGTCCGAAAGCGAGAAGCTGCCGTGTCAGCGCCGCCGCGGAGTCGGCGGCCTTCTGGATCTCCGCGAGATCGTCACATCGCGGATCGCCGGCTTCGAACCCGGCGCCGAGGATGTCGACGTAGCTCATGATGATGGTCAGCAAGTTGTTGAAGTCGTGCGCCACGCTGCCGGCGAGCTGGCCGATCGCCTCGATCTTGCGTGCCTGCGCGAGGCCTTCCTCGAGACGCACGCGGTCGGTCACGTCCTCGTTCACGATCACCGCGCCTTGAAAGCCCGTCGGCTCGCGGATCGGCACCGCCGAGTTCCGGATGATCCTGCGCGTGGAGCCGTCGATCGACTCGATGTCGATCACCTGGTCGAGGTGGGGAACACCTTCGAACAGCGCACGCACGGAGGCCCACTCGTGCGGCTGGATGGGCTCACCGGTCGCGTGCGACCAGCCGCGGCTCCGGCGCCATCGCTCCGTGCCACGTACGATCGTCTCGCCCCAGATCTGCTCAGCGGCGCGGTTGCCGAGGACCACGTCGCCGTCGGGATCGACCACCGTAACGCCGACGGGCAGCGCATCGAGGACGAGCCGGAGCAAGGTCTCGCTCTGGCGCATTTGCTCGGCGGCACGAGCGCGGTCGGTGACGTCGCGCGCGACGCCCACCACGCCCTCGATCGTCCCGTCCGCCGCGCGGTAGGGAAACTTCGTCGTGAGAAACGTGCGCGCGGGCCCCTTGATGAGAAGACGCTCCTCGATCGTCGCAGCGGCGCCGGTCTCGATGACGCGCTTGTCCTGCGCCACGATCGCGTCGGCGTACTCGGGCGCCAAGAAATCGTGATCGGTGTGACCGACGATGTCGGCGAACGGAAGGCCCAAGAGCTGCTCCGTGGCTTCGTTGCAGAGGACGTAGCGCCCTTCGCGATCCTTCACGAAGATCGCGTCCGCGCTCCCGCCGACGATCGCGCGTAGCAAAGCCTGCGCTGCGGCAGCATCACGCTCCGTACTCATCGGCTCACACCGCACCTCCCCACGACCCAGCAAGCACCGACACCGTCAGCCTAGCGCGAACGGTACGCTCTCACGCGCGAGAACCGGTCGAACGTCGTCCCGAGCTCACGTGCGATCGCCTTCACCGACGTCACGGAGCCGAGCTCGCGCAGCTCCCCGTCGAGCTCACGACAGACGTAGCGCACGCAGAGGTTGGGCCGGTCGGCGACGTCGAGCGAGCAGCCCTCGGGGCCGCGAAATGCGCATCCTGCGTGATCGGAGCGCGGCGGTACGAGCCGGCTCGGCGTCGTGCCCGAAAGGCGCAGTGCCGCGAGCTCGTCGTCGGTGAAGACACCTTCGGTGTGTCCGCCGCAGCATTGCCCGCCGCTCCAGCGGCCGTGCGGCAGCGCGTGGCCGCGAGCACACGTGCCGCATGCGCTCACGCCGGCGAGCGCCTGCGACAGCTCCTCGCGCAGGCGTCGTAGGTCTCGCGCGAGAGCGAGCTCCTCATCGCTCGCATCGGAAGGCGCGGTCTGCGCCATGAGCCGGCGTCGCACCGCGAGGACCTCGTCAGCGCGCGACCGAGGATGGCGCAGCCGATCGACGAGGTGGTGAGCGGCGATCAGCACGGTAGTGAGCGTAGCATTCGTCGAAGAATCAGGGCTTCGCGCTCGACACCACCAGGGAGTTTCGCCCGCGCTGCTTCGCTTGGTAGAGGCACTTGTCGACCAGTTCGATGAACTGCGCCGGCTCGTCCTCCTGCGAGGGAACGATGGTGCCGACGCCGATGCTCACGGTGACGGTGGGAGCGACCTCCGACTTCTCGTGGGGGATCTGCTGCTCGAGCAGCGCCTCGCGGCACTGCGCGGCAACGTGCTCCGCGCCCTTCTCGTCGGTCTCCGGCAGAACGAGGACGAACTCCTCGCCGCCGTAACGCGCGAGGAAATCGCGCGGTCGCGTCGCACCGGCGCTCATCGTCTGCGCGACGCGCTTCAAGCAATCGTCGCCGCGGACGTGACCGTAGTGGTCGTTGTACTGCTTGAAGAAGTCGATATCCATCATCACGAGCGAGAGCGGTCGCTTGTTGCGACGTGCAGAGCCCCACTCGACATCGAGGAGCGTGTCGAATCGTCGTCGATTGGCGATGCCGGTGAGGCCGTCCTTGAACGACAGGTCCTCGAGCTCGCGCTGCAGCGCCAGCAGCTTCTCTTCGGTGGCCTTCCGCTCGCTGATGTCGAACATGAAGCCGACCAGGGCTTCGACGACGCCTTCTTCGTTGCGGACCACATGAACGACGTCGCGGATCCACACGTAGCTGCCGTCGCTCGTGAGCGCGCGATAGTCCGCTTCGTGATCGATGCCGGCCTTCGACTGCGAGACGCAGTAGTCGACCACCCACTGGCGATCGTCGGGATGCATGCGCTCGGCCCAGTCCTGCGCGCTCGCCCAGCTCTCGGGTGACCACCCCAGCAGCGCCTCGATCTGCGGCCCGATATAGGCGAACCGCATCGTGCTCCACTCGATCTTCCAGGGAATCGCCTTCGTCGACTCGAGCAGCGTCTTGTAGACAGCGCCTTCGACCTCGGTCTTGTCTGTCTTGGTCACGTCATCGTGAGTCATGAACACCACCCGCGCGAGCGTAGAGCTTCAACAACTGCTCGGGCTCATCGTAAACGATCCGCTCTCCCGCACGGAGGTCGCGCCGCATCAGGCGAACCATCTGCGACAATACGTCCGTTGGGAACGAGCTCGCGGGTTTGCCGGTCACCTCGGCAAGGCGACCCGCGAGGATCGGGGAATCGCTGCCCAGCGGGCAGATGCGGTAGCCGTATGTTCCGCCGATCGCCTCCGGCACGAGATCCATGAAGCGCGTCGCGGTCTGCCGGAAGAAGTCGAGCGTCAGTCGATAGGCGTTGGCGCCCAAGATGGGGAGGTCGTCGGGCACGCGCTGCTCGTCGTCGAGGACCTGGAGCGACGTCGCCAACGGCAGCAATCGATCGAGTCGATAATCCTTCATATGGGGATTTCCGACGCGAACGAGATTGGCAATCAGCTCACCCAAGGACGCATGCCCGATGATGGCGGCGCGCTTCGGGAGCCCGCCCCACACGCCGTCGGCGCCCTCGAGGAGCGCCTCGATGAGCGATCCGTTCTCGAAGCCGGCGCCCGAGTGCATGTGAACGAGGAGCTTGAGCGGCGCCGGCAGGAAGCTGCGCGCGATGGCGACGAACGCGCCGACCTGGAACG
>JAXDMI010000725.1:0-4787 GCA_034666145.1 Myxococcales bacterium
CCGACTGGTTCTTTCCCGACGGCATGAACCACCACGAGCTCTTCGCTGGCGTCCCCGGCGTGCAGAACGTCATGCAGGCCTTCGCGCGTCGCGTGGCGGGGCTCGGTCGCATGCCCGTGGAGATCGAGGGACCGCATGCTGCGCGCCGTCGCGTCGCCGACGTCGTGGTGGTGGGCGGAGGCGCTGCCGGCATGGCGATCGCGTCGCGCATGGCGGCGGGGGGTCGCGCGGTCGAGGTCATCGACGATCAGCTCGCTGCCGGCGGCGGCTTGACGGCGCTCGGCGCACCGGAGGCACGAGCCTTCGACGAGATGCGTGCAGTCTTCACGGATCACGTGGCGGCCGGCCGAATCCAGCTGCGCAGCAACACGGTGGCGGGCGGCCTCTACGGTGACGACCTGCTCGTCGTCGGGCCGAGCGGCGCCGAGGTCCTCGAGACGCGGGCGCTGGTCCTCGCGTGCGGCGCACACGACGGCGCGCTGGCCTTCGAGGGCAACGACGTGCCCGGCGTGATGAGCGCGCGCGCGGCGGGATGGCTGCTCGGCCGTGGCGTCATCGTGGGCAAGCGCATCGTCGTGGTGGAGACTGCGGGCGGCGGACCGTTCGGCGCATCGTTCGCGGGCGCGCTGAAGGCGAGCGGCGCGAAGGCCGTCGTCACGGTGGTTCGCGGCGAGCCCGTCGCCATCCGCGGTGCGAGCCGGGTGAAGGCCGTGATGGTGCGCGACGCCGCGGGCAAGGAGCAGAAGCACGAAGCCGACGCCGTGCTCATCGACGCGCCGCGCTCTCCCGCGTACGAGCTCGCCGAGCAAGCCGGCGCGACGCTCGCTCACGAGCCACGCGGCTTCGTGGTGAAGACCGAAAACGGCCGCATCCGAGACGGCGTCTACGCGCTGGGCGAGATGACGGGCACGCCTCTCGAAGCGCGCGCCATCGCCGCCGAAGCCGACCGCCTCGCCCTCGCCCTGACCCTGGGTCATTCGGCCTGAAATGACCCTGGGTCGGGAGACCCCGAAATGACCCTGGGTCATTTCGCCTGAAACGACCCTGGGTCGGGGGTCAGTCGTCGACCAGGGCGCCGAAGAGGCCGAGGCCCAGCGCTAGCGTGATGGCCAGCGACATGGCCATCAGGCCGAGGAAGCCCGAGTAGCTCTCGAAGGGCTGCAGCTCGAAGGCCTTGCGCGTTCCGACGACGCCGCACACCAGCACCGGCGACAGGAGCGGGAACAGGACGATCGCCAGCACCAGATCACGCGCGCGCGTGCGCACCGTCATCGCGCCGAACAGCGTGCCTACGCAGGAGAGCGACGCCGTGCCCATCACCAGCAGCCCTAGAAATGCGGGCAGATGCGCGTTTGCCGACTTCCGTGCTTCGACCAGCATCTCCGGCGTCGCATCGCTCAGGCCGACGCCGCTCGAGAAATCGATCTGGAAGAGAAACATGCACAATGCAACGAGCGGGATCTCGATGATCAGGATCATTCCGAACGTCGCCAGCGCCTTCCCGAGGAAGATCGACGCACGCGGGATCGGCGACACCAGGAGCCCCGTGAGCGCCGACTCGTCGCGCTCGCGCTGCCACACGCGCCCGAAGGACAGCGTGGCCGCGAAGAAGATCGTGATCCAGATGGTCCCCGCCGCCGTCGCTGCATTCGTCTTGTCGCTGACGTGGAACGCCATGCTCGCGAGGAAGCCGACCACGATCGAGAACACGCCCGCCGTCGCGACGATCTCACCGGTCCGTCGCTCGATGCGGACGTCCTTCTTGCAGATCTCCCAGGCGGCGGCGAGCGCACCCGGACGCTTGCGCTTCGCGAGCGTCCGCGTGGCCGGGATCACCATCCCGGCCACTCTACGACAGGGCCGCGCCTACGGCAGCTTCCCAGCGCCGCTTCAGTGCGCGAACGGAAGCTCGGCGCCGCTGCCCGCCATCGTGCGGAGCTTCTCGGCGGCGATCTTGCGCTGATCGGCGGTCAGGATCGGGAGGATCTTCTCGGCGACCCCGAGCGCGCGGCTCGTGCCGATGGCGGCGCGCTCGCGCAACTTCTCGGGCGCGGGCGTCGCGACGTTCGCGTCGAACTTGTCGGAGCGGAACGACTCGAGGACCTTCTTGCCCTCGCTCATGCGGTCGTACATCTCGCGGAACGAGTGGCCTTCGTGGCCGGCCTTCAGCGCGTCCTTGATCTGGCTCTTCTGATCGTCGGTGAGCTTCAGGTCCTCGGCGAGCTGCATCATGCCGTGCATGCCCTTGGGTCCGCCGGCATGATCGCCCGCCTCGCCCTTCGCGCCGTGCTCACTCTTCTCGCCGCCGCGCTTCCCGCCGTGATGGCCGTTCTTGAACTTCGCCTCGAGCGCGTCGGCGAACGCGTTGCGCTGCTCGGGGTCGAGGATGGCGTGCATGCGCGCGAGCGACGCGGTGTCCTCGGGGCGTCCCTTCTCGAGGTCGGCGATGATGCGATCGATCTTCGGCTGCAGCGCGCTGCGATCGATCGTGCCCTTCTCGATCTGATCGGCGACGGCGAGCATCAGGTCCTTCTTGCCGTCGGCCATGGCGACATGACGCTGCTCGGCAGAGGCCGCGAGCTTCTCGAGCTCGGTGCGCTGGTCGGGACGGAGCGCGACCTCGCCGAGCGCATCGCCGAAGACCTTCACGACGCCGTGGGTCTGGGGGGCGATGGGGGCCTTGCTGACGGCGCTCGCTTGCGTCTGCGTCTGCGGCTGCTCGACGGAGCCACCGCAACCGACGGCTGCGACGGAACCAACGGTGAGGGTGCCCAGCGAGACGGCGAACAGAATGGTGCGGACGTTCTTCATCATGACCTCCACGCAGTATGACGCTGGAGGCCGCCCGGATCGTATGTCCGGCCGGGTAAAGCTTCGTAAACGGGCGCCGAACGCCGCGTTTAGAGGCCGTTTTCCTTGATGTATTGATTTGTGAAGACCGTGCCCTTGTCGTACGAGGAGCGCAGATCCGAGAGGATCCGGTCCTCGACGAGGCCGCCGACCATGAAGACCTTCACCTCGACGGAGATCTTCGTGACGCGCGCGATCTTCTTGTCGCCGAGCTTCTCGACCCACATCTCGCCGGCCACCTTGGTCTTCTCGGACATCGTGCTCGGCGTGACCTTGAACGTGTAGCGCTTCGTCTTCTTGTCGAAGGTGCCTTCCTCGACGTAGCTGAGACGATCGCCGATCACCTTCTTCACGGCGCCCGGCATGTCACCGGTGGGCGGGTCGACCTGCACCTTGCGCCAGATCTTCGCGTCGTCGTCCTTCGAGTCGAGGAGCTTCCACTGCGGGAACTTGAGCGCGTCGATGTAGAGCTTCTTGTTGAAGTCGGCATCGAAGACGCACTTCGCCCAGTACGTGTCCTCGTCGGTGTCGATCTCGTGGCGCAGCGTGATCTCGGGCATCGCAGCTCTCACTCCCTCGCTCGAAGCGAGATTCAGAAGATGAAGACGCCGAGCGCCACGACGGTCGACCACTGCCCCTTGGCGTGACCTTCCGCGCTCTGCACGACGTTGCGCGTCTTGAGGAAGCTCTTCTCGAGCTTGAACGCCTGCTCGCGCTCGCTCCACGCCACCTCGGGATCCATGTCGATGCCGAGCGTGGTTGCGAGCATCGTCGCCGCGAGGTCCTCGGCGTACTCGCCGGCCTTCTTCGCGGTCTCGCCGTAGCTGTGGTGCTCGGAGAGGTAGCCGTACTGCTTCGGATCCGCGGGGCGCGCGAGACCGATCGACGCGGCGATGAGGCGGTTCGGCTCGTTCGTGTCCTGGCGAGCCATGACGCAATGAACGATCTGGCCGGGCATGATGTACTTCTGCCCTTCCTTGCGGCTGATCTCGCGGCAATGCGGCGGGAAGATCGAGCTGACGGTCACGAGGTTCGCCTTCTCGATGCCGGCGTCGCGCAGCGCGAGCTCGAACGACGACAGGCGATCCTTGTGCACGCCGGCGCCGTGCGTGAAGAAGATCGCCTTCGGGACGAACATCTCGCTCATCACCGGGAAGCCGCTCTCGCCGATCTCGATCTTCCCTGGCTTCTTCTTCGCTTTGCTCATTCCACGCTTCCTCGTCACAAAAGAAAACCGTCGCGCGCGAGCTTACCTCGCAGGCGACGGTATCAATGTGAAAAGTCGGGGGGGAAAGAGCAGAGGTGCAGCAAACCTCCCCGCATGCCCTTCTTCTTTACTTGCCGGACTTGCCGGACTTGCCCGCCGAGGTCTTCTTTGCGGCGGTCTTCTTGGCGGGGGCAGCCTTCACGGCAGCGACCTTCTTGGGGGCAGCCTTCCTCTTCGCGGCCGCCGCCTCGTCCTTCGCGCCGGCGCCGGCGCGCTTCGACGCCGACTTGTACATGTCCCAGAGGCGCGGGACGGGGAAGTTGCCGAGGCGGGTCTTGTAGCCCTCGTCCTTGCGCTTCTCGATCTCGCAGATCGCGTCGATGAGCTTCGCGCGCGTCCCGAACTTCTCCTTCACGGCGGCGAACGTCGCGTGGAGCTTGAGGAGCTTCGAGTTCGAGACGTGGGCGAGGCCCTTGTTCGCGTTGAGGCGGCCGACCCAGAGGTCCTCGTCCTTCGTGAGCTTCTCGAGCTCCGAGACGAGCTTGGCCTTGTTCTCGAACTTGTCCTTCAGCGATGCGAGCGGGCTCTTCATGATCGTGTCTCCTGAGGGTGCGCGAGATGACTCGCGCGGCTTTTAGGGGAGCGGAAGTACCAGAGGGGGCCGTCCCCCGCAAGCGCCCGTCGGCCCCTCTCGGCCGCGGCTGGGTTGGGACCGGACAGTGTAAGGTCG
>JAXDMI010000726.1:0-4390 GCA_034666145.1 Myxococcales bacterium
CCTGTCCAACGCGCGCATGGTCCAAAAGCTCGAGACGATGGCCACCACGGACGGCTTGACCGGTTTGTTCAACAAGCGCGCGATGCTGGATCAGGCTGCGGCAAAGGTGGCGGCAGCGTCGCGCTTCGGTCGCAAGCTCTCGGTGCTCATCACGGACATCGACTTCTTCAAGAAGGTCAACGACACGTACGGCCACGACATGGGCGACGTCGTCATCAAGGGGCTCGCCGACATCCTCAAGAAGCAGAAGCGCGCCACCGACGTCGTCGCGCGCTTCGGAGGCGAGGAGTTCATCGTCCTCTGTGAGCAGACCGACGAGGCCGGTGCCGCGCTGCTCGGCGAACGGATCCGCGAGGAGCTCGAGGCGACCGTCTTCAACACGCCGACGGGTCCGCTCAGCGTGACGTGCTCGGTGGGCATCGCCACGTTCCCGGAGGCCGGCAGCACCTGGGACGAGCTGTTCAAGGGCGCCGACGAGGCGCTCTACGTCTCGAAGCGCAGCGGCAGAAACCGTGTGACGGCGTGGGCTCCCGTGTCGATCACCAGCATCAAAGCCGGATTATCAAACGCCACCCTGGACAGCTCGCCAGGGCGAGGTCATCATCCTCGCACCATGAGCGATGAGAAGCCGAAGCCGGTCGACGATCTGAAGCAGGGCCTGAACCTTCTCTTCCGCGCCGCGAAAGGCGCAGTCGAAAAGCTGCCCACCGACAAGATCGAGGGCGCGGTGAAGGACGGCGCGAAGGAGGTCGGCAAGGCCTTCGAGAGCGTCGCCAACGAGCTCGACAAGGCGTTCACGCACGTCGCACATCGCGCGGGTGGCACGCAGCCGCCGAGCACGCAGCCCGAGGGCACCCATCCCCCCGAGCCCACGACCGCCGAGGGCGTCGCGCAGGCGAAGGAGCAGCACGACGCGGAAGAGGCGAAGAAGAAGGACGCTCACTACGACGACGCGTATGCGCCGGAGCCTCCCAAAGGACCGCGCATCGGCTGATCAGAACGCGCGTCGCTGGACGTGCGACTCTAGAAGGTGCGGCCGGGAGCGCAGATGTTCTCCGGCCCCAGCGCGTAGTTGTCCTTCGCGAACTGCGTGAGCGTCGGAACGTCGACGCAGTCCGCCTTGTACGTGATGCCCCAGGCGACCGCCGCCACCGGCTGTTCGAGCTTGGGGAAGGGCGCGATGATCACGCGCACGCGGACCGACGAATCGCACGCCGGATCCGTCGGAAGCGCGTCACGGATCTTACGGAGCGCAGCGATCGTGTCGGCGCATCCCGGCGCGGCCGCGTCACACTTGTAGAGCAGGGCAACCGCGCCGTGCTCCAGGCTGTGCACGAGGTAGCCCTCGTCGAGCGGCACCGTGTACTCCTGGAAGTTCGCCCAGATCGGGTAGTGCGGGCCGCTCGACGGCGGATTCGAGTCGTACGTGATGACGGTGCCCTCCGGCACGTGCATCGCGGGCAGCAAATCCGGCGTCTCGATGGTGACGAGACACGAAGCAGCGGGATGGATGGGCGCGGCGAGATGACGATCGCGACCGGCATCCGTCGCGCCGCCGCTGGTCGCGTCGCCGCTGCTCGACGCACACGCCAGCAGAGCTGCGGCTCCGAGCACGACCGTTGCCAGCAGCCCGCCGAGAAGAGAAGGAGTCCTCACGCGGCGAACCATACTTCGACCGACGTAGCGGTGCCACGTGTGCGTTTGACGGGCGCGACGAAGACGCGTCTCCTGATCCGGACTCGATGCAAGGTGCACCGCCGGAACAGGAGAGGAAAGAGCCCGCGCCCTCGTCGCATGGGAAGCCGGCGACCGTACGGCACGAGCGCGGACGCCTTGCGCCGCCGCTTCCGAAGGACGCCCCGTTGGGGCGACGCGTCGTGCGCGGGATCCATCGGCTCGGTCACGGCCTCGTGCTGCACGACGTGCTCCTCGCGGCGGCGGCGATGGCGTTCCACTTCTTTCTCAGCCTGCTGCCGCTGCTCGTCTTCGTCGGTTTCATCGTCGGCCTGATCGCGCGACGGCGTGGTGTCGACGCCGTGCTGTCGCCGGTGCTCGACAACCTCCCTGGCACTGCCGAGGCCGTCGTGAAGACGGAAGTGCAACGACTCGCGGGCGCGGGCGGCGCGACGCTCGGTCCGGTGGCGGCGCTCTCCTTCTTGTGGGTGGCGTCGGGAGGCACGCACGGTCTCATCAATGCCGTCGAGACCGTCGTCGGTGCGCCGCGACGCCCGTGGTTGAAGAAGCGACTGCTCGCTCTCGCTTGGGTCGTCGCGTCGCTCGGCGCGTTCGCGTTCGCGGCCTTCGTGATCGTGAAATGGGATGCGATGGTGCATCCCGTCGAGCAGCGTCCGTTCGTCACGACCCCGGTCGCCGCATCGCCGCCGACGTCGCCGTCCGCCGCGAGCACGAGCGTGACGACTTCGCCGGCGAGCTCGAGCAGACGAAGCGTCACGTCAGCGAGCGCGAGCATTCCTCATGCGGAGCAGAAGGATCCTCCTCCTCCAGAGACGGCGCGACGACGTCGTGCGCGCATCGTGAGGAGCAGTGGCGAGCATGCGCTCGCGCTTTCACTTTCGGTACTTTTCGCCACGGCCGTGCTTGCAGCGTTCTACAGGTTTTCGGTAAGTCATTCGAAGCGCGTCGCGCGCCGTGTCCTTCCCGGTGCGGTGCTCGCAGTCGCGCTCTGGTTGGTGATCTCCTGGGCTTTCGGTGTCTACGTCACGACTCTCGCGGAGTACGCAGTCTTCTACGGAAGCCTTGCGGCGGTCGCCGTGTTGCTCGTCTGGCTATGGCTCACGAGCCTCGCGATCCTCGTCGGCGCAGAGCTCAACTCGCAGCTCGAAGGCCTGCGAGACTGAACGTCACCCGGACGGGCGACGCGTGCGCCGATACGTAAGCGCGTCGTGGATCGATCGTAAACCAGTCGACGATCTCCATCGCAGGCATGAACGATCGTGCGCGTGCGGCCGTGAATCACGTGGGAGGTTCGTGAAACGGTCGTCTGACGTGCACGTCGTGGTGCGCGATCGATCCATGCGCACACACATCCGATGAGCGACGAGCACACACACGGTAAGCCTATTTTTTCGACGTTAAATCGTCGTGAAGCCCCTCGCGCAATCGCTCTCGATCATGCACATTGGAGAGAGCGAGAGGCGTTGAAGAGCGCTCGTTGTTCTCGCGAACCGGACATGACCAAGACCGCCCGCTCCGCTTTCCAGTCTGCTCTCGAGTCAGGCGCACGAATCGCGCTCCGCACGCGCAACCTGGGGCTCAACGTGACCGGCCTCACGCTGATCACCGCGAGCCTCGCCGTCATGGGCGCGGGCTGCGTGAAGCGCAATCAAGTTCCTGATGCCGCAAGTCTACGCGCGGTGGAGCTGGAGTCTTCCTCGGGCGTCGTCGCGATCGCGACGACGATGGCCGACAGCCCGACGCACATCACGCTGTGCAGCGGCGCGCTCGTCGCTCCGAATCTGATCGTCACCGCGCGCCACTGCGTGTCGCGCGCCGTGACCGCGACGCCGTCGTGCGATGCACGTGGCCGTTCGCACAACGGCGATCATCTCGCCGAAGACGTCGACCCCTCGTCGATCGCCATCTACACGGGCGCGCACGTTCGTCCCGATGTCGACGTTCCGGTGGCGCGCGCGGTCCGCACGCTGCACCCGACCGGGCAGGTCCTCTGCGATGCCGACGTCGCGTTCCTCGTCCTCGATCGTCCGATCGCCAACGCGGCGGTGCTGACGATGCGTCTCCACAGCCCGGTCGAGACCGGCGACGTCATCATGCCGGTCGGCTTCGGCGGCGGCGTGCAGAACGTGGTCGGCCTCAAGGTGGCGCGCGCGAAGAGCACCATCCTCGCGACGGGCCCGAGCGCGAACGCCGCGACCGGAGCGGTCCTCGGCCCGCGTGAGTTCGAAGTCGATCGCGCGACGTGCCGCGGCGACTCCGGCGGTCCGGCCATCGACGTGATGACCGGCGAGATCGTCGGCATCGTCTCGCGCGGCGGAAGCTGCTCGGCGACGGGCAACCATGTCTACACGCGCGTCGACGCGTACAAGCGCCTCGCGCAGGCCGCCTTCACCGCCGCCGAGCGTGAGCCGAACGTCGCGGCCCGCGAGACCCCCGCCGCGGACGTCCGCCAGGCGCCGCAAGACTCGGAGCGCTGAGCTTTCGCTCGGCGCAGGAGCATCACTTCTTCGGCGGGAGTCCGAGCTCCTTCATCACCGCCTGGAGATCGTCCCAGGCCTGCTTCTTCGCCTCGATCTGCTGCGCGCTCGGGCGGATCAAGTACGACGGATGGTACGTGGGCATCACCGGGATCTTGCCCCGATAGAGCTTCCACTGACCGCGCACCTTCGTGATGCCGATCTTCGTTCCGAGGAGC
>JAXDMI010000727.1:0-8655 GCA_034666145.1 Myxococcales bacterium
ACGGCACGACGCCGGCGCGCTCGTCCCGCGCCACCAGCGTGGCTGCGCGTCCCAGGAAGTCCGCCGACAGCGTCACGTTGATGAAGCCCGGACCGGCGACCTCCACCTTGTCGGCGATGTCCTTCAGATCGAGGTGATCCATGATCGCCTTCGCGACGTCGCGCGGCGGCTTGCCCACCTTCTTCGCGAGCGCCATCGCGACGTCGGCCTGGTAGTCGGCGCGATCGGAGCGGCGCAAGACGGGGTCCGTCTTCGCGAGCTCATCGCCGAAGGCTGCGCGAAGGGCGGCCTCGAAGCGCGGTACCAGCGTCGTGCGAGGATCGGCGTCGGCCATGCGGGGAGCTTTCTCGCGGCGCCCCGCGCGCGTCAACGGTATCCTCGGCTCGTGGACCCTGCGAAGCGTGAGATCGTGCGACGCGTCCGGGCCTTCGCCGACCTCGCCGACGACGAATGCGACGCCGTCCTTGCTGTGCTCAAGGCACGGCGCGGTGCGCCCGGCGATGCGCTCTTCAAGGAGGGTGACCGCGGCGACTCGCTCATGATCGTGCTCGACGGTCACCTCGTCGCGAGCGTGCGCACCGATGCCGGCACGCAGGAAGAGGTAGCGCGTCTCGGACCGGGCGAGGTCGTCGGCGAGATGGCGTTCGTCGATGCCGAGCCTCGCTCCGCCACCGTGACGGCGCCTGCCGGTGCGACGGTGCTCGAGTTCTCGCGCGCGGCGCTCGACGGCCTGCGGACGACGGCGCCGCGTGTCGCAGCCGCGATTCATCGCAACGTGCTCGCGGACGTCGCGCGCCGCCTTCGCGACGTGGGCGAGAAGCTCACCGATGCCATGAGCGGCTCGAGCGGCGGCGCGCCTCGCAGCATGCGCGGCGGCTCGGGCTCCGGTCCCGACTCGAGTCGACGGACGGGCAGGGGGCTCACCGCCGAGCAGCTGCGCACCATCCCCGTCCTCGCGACGTACACGGCGGAGGACCTCGAGCTCCTCGCGTACATCGCGACGTTCAAGTCGTTCCCGGCGGGCGAGGTGATCATGCAGGAGGGCGCGGCCGGCGACGCCTGCTGGCTCCTCGTGCGCGGGAGCGTCGCGGTCACACGTGCCGCGCAATCGACGCCGCTGGCGACGCTCGGCCCGGGCGCGCTCGTCGGCCAGCTCGCGCTCCTCGATCGCGCGCCGCGCAACGCCACCGTCACCGCCAGCGTCGAGACGGCCGCGCTCGAGGTGCGTGCCGATGCGTTCGCGAACCTGGTGCGCGCGTCGTCGCCGGTCGCGCTGCGCTTCCAGCTGCAGGTGGCGCTGGCCGGCGTCCGCCAGCTCCGCGCCGCGACGAAGAAGTACGCCGAGACCGCGGCGCGCGAAGCGCTCGCGCCGATGTCGTCGGGCCGCATGCTCGACGTCGATGACTGGGACGACCAGCCCACCGGCTCCCTCGAGCTGGCGATCGATCCCTCCACGATCCGCCGATGAAACGGCCCCTAAAGCTTGCACTCTGCATCTTCCTCGCAGCGTGCACCCCACCCGCTCCCGCCTTCGCCCCCGCGCCCGCTCCCGCTCCCGCTCTCGCGCCCGCGCCCGCCCCCGCGGATCCCGCGCAGCTCTTCGCGGACCTCGGCACATGCGCCCTCGAGTCCGGCGCGCACATCGACGGCTGCCGTGTCGGCTACCGCACCTTCGGCAAGCTCGACGCGGCGAAGTCGAACGCCGTCCTCTTCCCGACGTGGTTCAGCGGCACGACCAAGCCGCTCGTCGACGTCGTCCCCGACAAGCTCGTCGACACGAAGCGCTTCTTCCTCGTCCTCGTCGACGCGCTCGGCGACGGCGTCTCGACGTCGCCCTCGACCAGCAAGACGCAGCCGCGTCTCGCGTTTCCGCGCTTCACCGTCAAGGACATGGTGGAGAGCCAGCACCGCCTCCTCACCGAGGTGCTCGGCGTCACGCATCTCCGCGCGGTGATGGGCATCTCGATGGGCGGCATGCAGGCCATCGAGTGGGGCGTCGAGCATCCCGACTTCGTCGATCGCATGGTCCCGATCGTCGGCAGCCCGCAGCTCACGTCGAACGACCTCCTGCTCTGGACCACCGAGCTGCACGCGCTGCAGAACGACGTCGCGTTCGCGAACGGGAATTACCAGGGTCGGCCGCCGATCCGCGCCGTCCTCGATCTCCATGCGCTCGCGCTGACGACGCCGGCGTATCGCGCTGCGCAGACGAGCCGCGAGGCGTTCCCGGCCTGGATCGCGGCACGCGAGGCGGAGACGACGTTCGACTGGAACGACTGGCACCGCCAGCTCGAGGCGATGATCGCGCACGACGTCACGAAGCCGTACGGCGGAACGATGGACGCCGCGGCGAAGCGCGTGAAGGCGCGCGCGCTCTTCGTGGTCGCCGATCAGGACCACATGGTCAGCCCGATCCCCGCGCGCGCCTTCGCGACCGCGATGGGCGCGAACGCGAAGCTCGTCGCCCTCGACGGTCCCTGCGGCCACTTCGCCCCGTCCTGCGAATCCGCGAAGCTCGAAGCCGCGGTGACGGCCTTCCTCGCCCAGTAGCTGCCGACGAGCTAGTTGATCTCGCGCGCCATCGCGGTCGCCTTCGCCAAGCCCTCGAGCTGTTGCGCGCCGATGCGGACGGCGGCTGGCTCGACAAGGCGGCGTAGGACACCCGCAAGTGCGCCGCGCCAGGTCTCGATGGAGCGCACGCGCGTCTTCCGATCACCGATGGGCTCGAACACGAAGCGATGCTCGGCCCACAGGAGCCCGCGCACGCCGCCGCGCCACGCGAGCTCGTTCGGGCGGTCCAGCTTGCTGATCTTCAGCGTGCTCGCGAGCGGTGCACCGCTGATCTTCACACGGAAGCGGTCACCCGGGCGGAGCGGGGACGGGGTCCCGGAGCGCACCACAGGAGCGAACGACCTCGGCATCCAGGACGGCCAAGAAGCCACGTCCGCGAGGCGATCGAAGACACGTTGCGCGGGCGCGTCGATGGTCCGCTCAGCTTCGGCGACGAAAGACATCGTCCTCGAACCTCGCATGCAGAGCTGCGATCTGCACGCTCGAAGGCGCGTCGGCCCGGTATTTGCGTTCGGGCCGACATGCGCTAGGGTGGGTTCCTCAAGAGGAGTCGGCACGTGCCGATTCCTGGAATCGAGAATGCTCTCTTGATGAATCGACGGAACAGGGATGCGGCGAATCGTTTTGCCGAGCGGCGACGCCGCGAGGACGAAGCGCCGCGGCTCCAGACCGAGATCCCGAAGCTCGACGGGCTTCGCCTGGATCTCGAGGAGCGTCGCCCCGGCGTCGTTTCGGCTGAGGTTTCTCACATCCGTCGGGTCGTCGTCGCCAATGCGCCGGCGATGTTCGAAGTGCCGTGCAGCGACCCGTCCTGTCAGGACGGGGGCCACGACCTCACGAACAGCATCATGCGAGCACTACGCAACGGTGACGAGAAGTTCGAAGGCGAAGACACCTGCCTAGGGCAAGTGGGCAATGCCTCGTGCGAGCGCGTCCTCCGCTACATCGCCACGGCGACGTATCGGTCCTGACCCGCCTGCCCCCCCGCACCGTTCGCGCGTGAATCGTCGACCTCCTCACAATCCGCACTCTCCCCCAGCTGACGCAAATGCGCGTCGGCCAGCTCGCGCGTCTATCGACAGCGGCGCATCGCGAGCTCCAAGTCATTCAACGGCCGTCTCCGCGGGAAATCGCGGAGATGGTCGCGCCGCAAGATCCGAGTCCAATCCAGTGAATCTAGAATCAAGGCCCCGCACGAACCGTGTCGAGCCGCTCCCGCCGCTTCCCGCTACCAGCCCCATCCGCAACGACGCGGCGCCCGAGCGAACCTCGGCCTTCGCAGTCCTCGGTCTCTCCGCACCTCTGCTCCGCGCCGTCGCCTCCGAAGGCTACGAGACACCCACGCCCATCCAGGAGCGCGCGATCCCGCACGTCCTCGCGGGCCGTGACCTCCTCGGTTGCGCACAGACCGGCACCGGCAAGACCGCCGCGTTCGTCCTCCCGATCCTCCAGAACCTCGCCGCGCGCCCGAAGAACGGCAAGATCCGCGCGCTCGTGCTCGCGCCCACGCGTGAGCTCGCTGCGCAGATCAGCGAGCGCGCCTGGGCTTACGGCAAGAACCTCGGCCTCACCAACACCGTGATCTACGGCGGCGTCGGCCAGCGCAGTCAGGAAGACGCGCTCCGCAACAAGCCCGACATCCTCATCGCCACGCCGGGCCGCCTGCTCGATCTCATGGAGCAGGGCTACGTGCGGCTCGACGGCATCGAGGTGCTCGTCCTCGACGAGGCCGATCGCATGCTGGACATGGGCTTCATCCACGACGTCCGCCGCATCGTCCGCGAAGTGCCGACCAAGCGTCAGACGCTCTTCTTCTCCGCGACGATGCCGCCGGCCATTGCCGAGCTCTCGACGCGCATCCTGATCGATCCCGTTCGCGTCGAGGTGGTTCCGCAAGCGACCACCGCCGAGAAGATCGAGCAGACCGTCCACTACGTCACCAAGCGCGACAAGCGCGCGCTCCTCGAGCACGTCCTCCGCGCCGCCGGCGTCGATCGCGCGCTCGTCTTCACGCGCACCAAGCACGGCGCCAACCGCCTCGTGGAGCAGCTCGATCGCGCCAACATCCGCGCCGCCGCGATCCACGGGAACAAGTCGCAGGGCGCCCGCGAGCGCGCGCTCGACGGCTTCAAGAACGGCGACATCCCGGTGCTCATCGCGACCGACATCGCGGCACGCGGCATCGACGTCGACGGCATCACGCACGTCATCAACTACGACCTCCCGAACGTCCCCGAGCAGTACGTGCACCGCATCGGTCGCACGGCACGCGCCGGTGCCGGTGGTCGCGCCATCGCCTTCTGCGACGAGGACGAGCGCGGCCTTCTCAAGGACATCGAAAAGGTCATCCGGCAGCGCATCCCCACCGCCGAGCCCATCGTCCTCGCGCAAGGCGTTGCTGCCTCGCTCGAGCGTGCAGAACGGCCGCGGCCGCCGCTGCAGCCGCGCTCTCACTCTCACTCTCATCACGCGCAGGCGTCCGCGTCGCAACCGTCTCGTTTTCAAGCACCGCGTGTGCAAAACGGCTCGCAGAGCGATGCGCGTCCGAGTAACCTCCCGTCCGTAAATTCTTCTTCCCAAGATGCGCGGCCCCCCCGCGCAAGTCGTCGTCGTCGTTACCGCGGCGCGCGTACTTCGTGAGCCTCGATCCTTCCGATCTCAGGCCTCTCGATCTCGGGATCCCTCGAGGCGGCGCGTAGGCGCCGCGGAAAGGAACTTCATGTCCAATCCCAGCGTCAACAAGCGTCAGAAGGAACGGCAGCGGCAGGAACGCCAGCGCGAAAAGAGCGCCAAGCGTGAGGACCGCAAGCGCGACAAGGAGAACAAGCCTGTCGTGCCGGGCGGGGAGGATCCGGATATCGCCGGAATCGTCCCCGGACCGCAGGCGCCGCCGGACTGGTAGCCCCAGGTAGATAGCCCTTCCGTTCCAAAACACGCGGCTGGTTGGATACGATGACCAGCCCGTGGGGAAGGACGTTACCGATGACGATGAGGACGATCCGACAGAGACGGACGTCGATCTCGACGCGTCGCTGATCTCCGAGATGATCACCGTCACCCGGAGTGGTGACGAACCGCTCACGGCGACGGCCAGCTCCGCGTCCGGTGCCGACACCGAGCCACGCACGCTCGAGCCACAGCTCGTCGTGCGCGGGCTCGTGACGGCGTACCCGCACGTGCCGGGCTCGGTCGAGGCGCCGCGGTCCGAGGAGGATGCGAGCACACGTCGCGGCGGCGACGACGACGACGACGGCGACGACAAGACGACGCGCAGCATCGATGCGCGCTTGCTCGAGGCGTACGAGGCCGGCCAGAGCATCGAGCGCGTGGGGACCCACCGCAGCACCCAGCCGGTGGCGACGTTACGCAGCCCCATCATCACGCCGAGCGAGCCGTTCCGCGTGACGGGCGCGCAGGTCTCGGAGATGCCCGGCAGCTCGGGCTCGCAGCCGACGCCGCGCCGCGCCGCTCCGATGCCCGCGGCGGGGAGACCGGCGGGGAGCGATCCCGATCTCGGCGAACCGACGCAGAAGCGCGAGCCGTTCGCGATCGCGGAGACGCACTCCGACGCGCGCGAAGAGGTCGAAGAGGTCGAAGAGGTCGAAGAGGTCGAAGAGCTCGAAGACGAGACAGCGACCGATGCGATGCACGCGCGTCGCGTGGACACCATCGACGTCGAAGAAGGCGAAGCGGAAGAAGAAGAGGACGAGACCAGGACGCGTCAGGACGTCGGCGGCGTGATCGCATCACTCCCCGCGGTGACGCGCGATCTCGTGGGCCTCGACGAAGCGCGGCAAGCGATGCGCGTGCATCCGCCGAGCAGCGCATCGGTCCCGGCAGCTCCGGCGGGCGTCGGGCAGAGCGGATCCGGGCCCGGCATGCCCGGCGCGACGATCCGCATGTTGTTCAACGCCTCGCTCGGCGCGGTGACCGTCGACCCCGGCCTTCGTGACACGGTGCTCCGCGATACCGCTCCTCCGCCACCGAGGGAGTCCGCGCCGCCTGCGTTTCCGCCTTCGCCCGCGCTCGCGCTCGTCGCCGATCCGCAGCTCCGGCAGACGCGCCCGCAGGTGCCGCCGCCACCGGCCGCCACCGTGCGTCGTCCTCCGACGCCGCGCTTCGATCCGCTCGCGAAGCCGAAGCGACGCGGTGGTCGGAAGCTCTTCTACTTCTTGCTCCTCGTCGCGGCGTTCGCGGGTGGCTTCCGTTACCGCTACCGGATCACGCCGTGGGTGATGAAGCGCCTCCCGGCTTCGTGGCGCCCATCCACACCGACCGCGCCGATCATGGTCACGCCCGTGGCGATCCCCACGCCGGATCCGAGCGCGACGACCTCTGCGTCGACGACGTCCACAGCGACGTCGCTCGATGCATCAGCGCCCAGCGATGCATCCGCGGATGCTTCCGCATCGGCAGCGCCGAGCGCTGCGCCGTCAGCGAGCGCATCGCACGGCAAGAAGCGCCCGAAGAAATGAGAAAGGCCGCGTTCGTCTTCCGACGTACGCGGCCTCTTTCAGTTCACGATTCGAGCCCCGAATCTCGGGGTCAGAGGGGGCGGAGCCCCCTCGTCAGAATTGTCAGATCTTGCGCGTCGCGACCGTGCGGTTGAACTTGTCGTGGTTCTTGTGCATCGTCACCTGGTAGGTGAAGCCGGTGCCCTGGTCGCCCATGAGGGCCGACCAATGGAGGAAGAAGTACCAGAGGCGGTACCAGCGTTCGCCGTACGCCTTGATGACCGCATCCTTGTTCGAGACCCAGAGGTCTCGCCACGCGCGGAGCGTGAGGATGTAGTGCGAGCTCATTCGCTCGACGTCCTGGATCTCGAAGCCCGCGTTCTCCGCCGCGCGCAGCATGCCCGAGACCGGAAGGCTCGCGTCTGCGCCCGGGAAGATGTAGCGCGCCATGAAGAGCGCCCAGATCAGATCTTCGGGCTTGAGCGAGAGCGCCGTGAGCGGGTTCTGCGGGCTGTTGAGGCCGCGGATGCCCGTCCACTGGAGGACGAAGAGGCCGTCGTCCTCGAGGAGGCTGTGCACCTTCTCGAAGTAGGTGTTCAGGTTCTTGATGCCGACGTGCTCGACCATCTCGAGGCTGACGATCTTGTCGAACGTGCCCTGGACGTTGCGGTAGTCGCAGACCTTGACCTTGGCGAGGTCCTCGACGCCGTACTTCTTGATGCGGTCGGTGCCGAAATCGACCTGCTCCTGCGCGAGCGTCACGCCGGTGGTCTTCGCGCCGAACTCACGTGCCGCGCGGGCAACGAAGGTTCCCCAGCCGCAACCGATGTCGAGAAGGGTCTCGCCCTTCTTGAGCTGCAGCTTCTCGCAGCAGCGATCGATCTTCTTGTACTGCGCGTCCTCGAGGGAGGTCTCGGGCGTCTCGTACCAGGCGGCCGTGTAGACCATCGCCTCGCCGAGGCACCAGCCGAAGAAGTCGTTTCCGCGGTTGTAGTGCTCGCCGACGATGCGGCTGTCCTGGCTCTTCGAATGGATGAGAGCCTCGGGGAAGAAGTTCGTGGCCGCCCACTTGAAGTGGCCGGGTGTCAGCTTGAACGACACGAGGTCGTGCCGCGCGGAGAAGAACGCGTCCCACTTGTCCGCGGGGATGTCGATGCGACTCTCGATGTACGCCTCGTAGAGAGCGGACATCGGCACCGGCTTGCCCGACCACTTGCTGGCGAGCGCGCGGTCGTTGAACGTGATGTAGTCGCTGAGGTTCTTCGACCCCGTGCCGGGCGTGCTCTTCACGGACGACTCGGGTCCCTCGGAGAGGTTCTTCGGGTCAGACGACTGCGGGCGGAAAGCGTGAACGGACAATGGAATCCCTCCGGGCTGACGGGTGCGCGGGTTCTACGTTCGAGTCGGCCTCGGCGCAAGGTCGCATGGCGATGTGAACTCCCTTTCCCACGCAAAAGCCGGTGGGAAACGCACTTCGCAGCCATTTTTCGGGCAAAAGGTGACCGACCACGGTCGCTGCACGAACGCCTCGGTAACCGAAGGGCGACAAAAAAGACCCAGCGCCGCGCTTCAGCTCTCGACCTGCGCCAGCACGAACCTCACCCGCTCCGCATCCGGCAGCTCGGCGAGC
>JAXDMI010000728.1:0-3144 GCA_034666145.1 Myxococcales bacterium
GCCGACCACGCCGACGCCGGCGAGGACGAACGTGGGAGCGGAGATCGGACGCGCGCGCGGCTCGGTCTCGGTGGTGGAGAGGAAGACGGGCGCTGCATGCGCGACGGCGGGCGCGGCGTTCCGCAAGTGAACGGTCAGCAGGCGGTTCGTCTCGCCCTCGCGAATGAGAACGTGCTCTTCGACGGCGGCGGACGAGCGCGGCTCGTAACGAAAGACGTGCTCGCCGGGATCGACCGGGGTCGCGGCGCCATCGAGCTTCGCCAAGAGGAGCTTGCCGTCGACGACGACGCGAACGTCGACCACATCGCGCCCGTCCTCGTCGCGCGCGCTGATGGAGACGGTCGGCATGCGCGCGGTGACGTCGTCGAGCCACCTCACACACTCTTTTGACAGCTCGTGCGGGCAGGCCTCCGATGCGCAGGAGAGAAACTGAGACCTCGCTTCGATGAGGTGGTGCGTGTCGCGAAGCTGTTGTCCGCGCAACGATGCTTGGACGCAGCTCTCCATCGTATCGGCGCGCGCGCTGGCCGGGACCGCTCCGCCGAGGAGGCCGACCACGAACACCGCGATTCGCTGCCTGGAGGTCAACCGCATTCGGGTCTGAAGTGCTTGTGCCCCTCGCCATCGACGGTGAAGGGCATCGAGCAGTCCGGCTTCGTTGGAGGCACGCGCGGAGCGGGCTGTCGCCGGAGAGCGGGCATCGGTTCGATGCTACGCGGAGCCACGGGCACCGAGAAGGTCGGTGATGGCGGGGCCGCGCTCTCGGCAGGCGGTGCGGCGACCGACTCCGACTCCGACGACGAGCGCGCGGGCAGCGGCTCGGGCACGCGGACGTCACGTCGCCTCACGCTCGTACCGGCCATCGCGATCGCGACCGCTGCTGCCCCGACAGCGAGCGCGCCGCCGATGCCGCGAAGGCGTCGCGACCTCCGAGGGCGTGGGCGCTCGGCCCGCAGCGCCCTGTCAGGCGCGTCCGACGGCGCGCTCTCGGCGATCGCGAGCGCGCGGCCGAGCTCTTCGAGCTGCGCGCTCGCCGTCGACTCGACCCATGCCCCCACCTCCGAAGCGGGCGCGCGTGTCGCGATCCGCTCGAGAGCGAGGACCATGTCCTGCGCAGTCTCGAATCGGTTCTCGGGCGTCCGGTCGAGGGCGCGCTTCAAGACGTCGTCGAAGGACGCGAGGTCCGCGTCGATCTCGTGCAGAGGCGGCACCGAGCCATGGAGGACTTGCTCGATCGTTCGGTCGGCGCTCGTCTCCGCGAACAACGCCGTGCCGGCGAGCATCTCCCAGAGAACGACCCCCGCGGCGTACACGTCGACGCGGCCATCGAGCTCCTCACCATGGAGTTGCTCGGGTGGCATGTACGCGAGCTTTCCTTTGATGCTGCCGTCACGTGTGGCTTGAAGTCGGCCGCGCGCCTTGGCGACGCCGAAATCCGTTACGCGCGCGACGCCGTCCACACCGACGAGCACGTTTGCCGGCGATACGTCGCGATGCACGAGGCCGAGGGCCTCTCCGCGCGCGTTCATCGCGTGGTGCGCGGCGTGGAGGCCGGAGAGAACGTCGCAGGCGATCGACGTCGCGATGCTCGGCGGTACGCGCTCGCCCTTCGCCGCCACCAAACGCAACAGCGCGAGCAGGCTCTGGCCGTGGACGTACTCCATCACCACCCACGGTTCGCCCTGTTCCAGCACGACATCGAGCGTCGCGACCACGCTCGGATGGTGGACGCACGCCCCCATCCAGGCCTCGTCGATGAACATCGCGACGGCGTCTTCGCTCCCGAGCAGAGCCCTGTGCATCTTCTTCAGGACGACGACCCGCGAGAAGCCCGCTCCTCCGCGCTTGGTGCCGAAATACACCGTCCCCATCGAGCCGGACGCGATCTCGGAGAAGACGGCGTAGCTCTTCATTTGGCGGTGCGCGCACGGAGCAGCTTGAAATAGCGCAGCGCGAGGCCCGATGCTTCCGCGGCGCGCGTCACGTTCCCGCCGTGCCGAGCGACGACACGCTGCACGTAGCGGCGCTCGAGCTCGTCGCTCACGAGCTGTCGCGTCTGCGGAAGAGGGAGGTCGCGCGCGAGCGCGCGCTCGATCGCATCGTTCGCCGACTCCGCCCGCGACGACGACGGCGACGACGCCGACGACGCCGACGGCGGAGGGGACGACTCGCGCATGAGACCGATCTCGGTGTCCTCGCCGAATACGCGACGGCGTGCGAGCGTGTTGTGGAGCTCGCGCACGTTGCCCGGCCACGTGTAGTCACCCAGACGTGCGAGGAACGCCGCTTCCAGCGGCTCGCCGGTTCCGCCGAGCAGGCTCCAGAAATGGTTGGCGAGCATCGTGATGTCCCCCTCGCGCGCGCGCAGCGGCGGCAGCTCGATGCGGGCCACGGCGAGCCGATAGAAGAGGTCCTCTCGGAAGCGTCCCTCCTGGATCTCTCTTTCGAGATCGCGCCGCGTCGCGGCCATGATCCGCGCGTCCACCCGGATCCACTTGTTGGTGCCGAGCCGCTGGATCTCGGAGCGCTCGATGGCCCGCAGCAGCTTCGCTTGGAGCGAGATGTCCAGATCGCCGATCTCGTCGATGAGGAGCGTGCCGCCGTGCGCCTCCTCGAAGACGCCTTTGCGCGACTCGGTGGCGCCAGTGAAGGCTCCGCGCTCGTGACCGAAGAGCGCCGACTCCAGGAGCGCGGGCGGCAGCGCGGTGCAGTCGAACACGACCATCTGCTCGCGCGCCCGCGGCCCGTTCTCGTGGAGCGCCTCGGCGAGCGCCTCCTTGCCGGTTCCGGTCTCGCCTTCGATGATCACCGGCACGCTCGACGCGGCAAGCTGCGCGAACAAGGGATAGAGCTTCCGCATCGCGGGGCTCGCGCCGATCACGCGGCCGAAGCTCGTCTGCGCAGGCAGCGTCACTGTGGACGTGCCCGCGGCGCGCTCGATCCGCAGCGCGGTCGAGCCGAGCACGATGCGCTCGCCGCCTTCGAGCAACGCGCTCCCGACCGCGAGGCCGTTCACGCGCGTTCCGTTGGTCGAACCGAGATCGGTGACGCGAAGCCGAGTCCCGTCGAGCTCGAGCGCGGCGTGGCGCCGTGAGACGAGGCGATCGGACAGGCGCAGCTCGCAGGTGGCGCTCTGCCCGATGA
>JAXDMI010000729.1:0-28584 GCA_034666145.1 Myxococcales bacterium
TTCTTCATCGCGGGCGGCGGCCACTTGTCGTCCGGCGACGCCGAATGTGCGGCGGCAGCGACGCCCCAGGGCAGCAGCACGAGGAGCACGGTGACCATCCACTGCCGCCGCGCGAAGATCTCTCCGCGACGACGAGCTCGCCATCCGATGAGCGCGAGCGCGAGGAGCGCCGTGATCGTGGTGGCTGCGCCGCCGAGCGTCGACCACGGCAAGAACGTGATCGCGACGTCGTTCACGCCTGCCGGCAGATCGACGGCGAGCAGGCCTTCGTGGGAGACCACCTTGCCGACCGATGCATGCCAGCCCGGCGCCCAGTTCTGGTTCACGAGCAGACGCGCGGGCCGCGACACGTCGGCATGCACCACGATCTTGTTCGGCGACCACGAGACGCGCTTCACGGTGCCGGCATCGGCGGCGTCGGGCGCGAGATACTCCTCTTGCGGGAGATCACCGCGCAGCAGCGTCGACTCGGCGAGACGATGCGTCTCGTAGCAGCCGAGCGACCCGATGTTCTGCGACTCGAGGTGCACGGCGAGCCAGCGATTGCCGCGCGCCTGGTGGAACTCGGCGATGCGGTCCGTGGTGACGGTGCCCAGCGTGCGATTCGTCGCGACCCGATGAAATGCCGCAATTTCCGAGCCGATCGTGAACAGAACCGCCCCTACCAAGACGATGGCGGTCCCAACGCGCCACCGTCGTGTCTCGCCGATGAACGGCACGCGAGAGAGCGCGCCCACCACCGAGCCGCTCGCGAAGAGGATGCCCAGCCACAAGAAGCGCTCGGGATAGCGAATGGCCGCGAACGTCGGCACCTCGCGGAGCAGCCCGAACGCCGAGATGCGCGTCGCGTAGCCGGAGGCGAGCCAGCCGCAGATCATCGCGATGACGAGACCGCCCAAGGCGCTGCGATGATGCGAGCCGAGCGCGACGAGCGCGAGGAAGGCGGCGCCCACGTAGAAGCTGCCGACCATCTCGGTGTTGCCGTCCTTGATGGCGAGCACGCCGACCAGCGCCGACAGGTGCGCGCGCGGCGCATGACCCGGCGTGCCGGCCATCACACGCGGCGCCGACAGCAGCGTCTCTGCCACGGGCCAGAGGCGCACGCATGCCACCATCGCCATGAAGCTCGCGGTGGCGAGGAGCATCGCGAACGATCGCCACCGCGCGCCGCGTGGCTGCTCGGCGAGCGTGCGCACCGATTCGAGCACCGCCGCCACCGCCACGAGCGGCGCCGCGAAGAAGCCTGCGAAGCCGAGCATCCATGCAAAGGCGATCGACGAGACCGCGATGCCTTGCCACTTGCGACGCGCCGCGAGCGTGATGCCGTAGAGGATCCACGGCACGAGGTGGAAGCCCATGAACTGGATCCACCCGCGGTTGTAGGCGACCGCGTATTGACCCGAGAGCGCGAAGATCGGCGCGACGACCAGCGCCGCGAGCGGCTCCGTGGTGCGCAAGCGAAGCCAGCGATACGTGCCCTCCATGCCGAGCACGGTGAAGAAGAAGACGGTCAGGATCTCCGCGCGCTCGGCGCCGAAGAGCAGACCGAGCAAGAGCGTCGGCGACATGAAGCGCGTCTGCGGCGCGGCTACGGCGTCGAATCCCCCACAATAATAGGGGTTCCATAGCGGTAGCTCCCCGTAGCGCTTGATGGTGTCGATCGCGGAGCGTTCGTAGAGAAAGAGGTGATGGACGTCGCGGAACTCGTTGAGGCGCGCGGCATCGACGAGGACCGGCCACACGAGCACCGCCGCGAGGACGGTGAAGAACGCGAGGCGCAGCGGCAGATGACGAGCGAGGCGGGAGATCACGAGCTCACGTCCTCAATCGAAGATCGGTCGCGGATGACACGGCACCGCGTTCGCGCTGCGTCCGCCACGCCCCACGACACCGAGCGAGCCGTGTCCGTGGAGATCGTCGTCGATGGCGCGGAAGACGTCCTCGTAGGGCACGCGCGCGCCGCCGGCCATCTCCCGCACGGTCTGGGCTTCGTGGCCGTGGAAGTCGTCACGCTGCGACCAGTTGTCAGCGGGGAATCCTTCGGCGGCCTTGGCGCGCCAGTCGTCCTCTTGTGTGGCGACGGTGAACGCGAAGGTCCTCAGCTGCGAGGGCGTGGCATGCGCGGGAGGTGGCGGCGCCGGCGCGGTGGCGGCGCGCACCACGACGAGCGCGGCGGCAGAAGCAGCGACGACGAAGCCGGCGATCTGGGCGAACAGGTCCACGAGCCGTGCAGTCTACGGCGCCTTCGCGACGTCCGCGACGTCGAATCAAGGCGGCAAGGCCGCGCTTTGCCGTCCGTCGGCTCGGTCGACGAAGGCGGCGATCACGTCGGCGCGTGCGACCGGGCCGCCGTGACCGAGGTAGAACTTCTCGATGCCCATCCCGAGGAGCGTCTGGATGTTGCGCCGGTTCTGCGCGCGATCGGCCTGGTAGTAGTGCTCGCCGGGGCTCGACGCCCCGATCTGACCGCCGAAGCTGCCGCCCAGCATCATGTCGCCGACGAACGCGCTGTGGTCGGACATGACCACCACCACCGAGCCCGCCGTGTGACCCGGCATGGCGATGGCCGAGCCCTGGATACCCCACGGCGCGAGATCGATGCGATCGCGCACGACGAGGTCGGGGACGAATTCGGGATACTCGGACGTGATGAACGGCTTCAGGACGGTGCCCATGAAGCCGGTGGGCATGAGCTCGTCGTTGTGACCGGCGCGCGCGAGCCCGAGGTCGCCGGCGCCGAGCATGATCCTCGCGCCGGTCGCGCGCCGGAGATCGGCGGCGAGCCCGGAATGATCGGCGTGACCGTGCGTGAGGATCACGAGGCGCAGATCGCTAGGGCGAACGCCGTAGTCGTCGAGCGCGCGACGGAGATCGTCCATGTCGCCGAGCGTTCCGGAGTCGATGAGCACCGGCGTGCTCGTTCGCACGAGATGCACGTTGGAGAGGCGGAGCGGGATGCGCACGATCTCCGCGCCGCCCGGCGCACGGCCCACGACCGCCGTCGACGTGCAGCCCAGCATCGTCGTGAGCAGGATCGACAGCAGCGCGACGGTCAGGGAGGTCCGCATCATTTTTCGAACGAGATCTTCGGAGGTGCAGCGCTGGGGTCGGTCGGCTTCAGCGTATCGAGGAGCGCCTGATCCGGGATCGGACCGATGGTCTCCTTGGTGAGGTGGTGACCGCCCTCGACACGCACGCGATAGCGGATGTCGCGATTGCGGATCGCGATCTCGTCCACCGTGCCGGCGTGGACCTCGGTCAGGAAATCGCTGTACGCGACCGTGACCACGCGCTGTGCGGGGGTGAGAAATTGCCAGAGTGCGAGGAACGCGATCAGCACCATCACCACTACCGGGACCACGACGTAGACGACGGGGAACGGCTTCTGTGGAGGGGGCTCGGTCCTCATCATGCGCCGAGCTTAGGCCTCCTAAACGAAGCGCGCGAGGCTCGTGGGATGCGCCGCTTTGTAGCGTCGATAGACGACGCAGAGCGGATACAGCACCAGCAGCACCGCGAGCGCGCCGGCGTAGGCGGAGGCGAGACCCAGCTTGTCGCGGATGCCGAGCACCCACGCTGCGAGATGGAGCAGGTGGATGTGCAGCAGGTAATAGAAGAGCGCGACCTGCCCGAAGACCTGCGCCGGAGCCGCAAATCCAGGGCGTCTGCGCGTCAGCACGAAGCAGCCGGCGAGAAGGAGCGAGGCGATCCCGAGCTCCAGCGTCGCGAAGGTGATGCTCGGCGGATACTTGCTGACGTGCAACCAATGCACGAGCGAGCCGTCGTCGCGATGGAGGAGCATGTTGCCGTAACCGTCGATGCCCCGCAGGACCCCGAACGTTGCGAGCGCGACGACGCCGGAGGTCGCGAGCACGCGCGGCGCATGATCCAGCGCAGCGTCTCCCTCTCGAGTGCGCCACGCGAGGAGGCGACGGCCGAGCAGCCACCCCAGCATCATGATCGCGAGCCACGGCAAGAGCGGGTACGCGACGATGAAGCGGCCGTCGAAGAAGAAGCCCGCGGTAAGCAGCAGCGCCGCGGGGAGCGAGCGGTCGACGCCGAGCACGTGCAGCGCCCCTGCCGCCGCCTCTCCACCCAGGAGGATCGCGAGCGCCGTCAGACCGAGCGCGCGATCGGAGAGCCGCCGCAGCAGCGCCATCGCAATGAGTGAAGCACCGATGGCGTAGAGCACCTGGAAGAGAACGCGTCCGGGATCGAGCATGACCGGTGACATCCAGAGGACCTCGAACGCGACGATCAGCGCGCCTCGCGTGAGAATGTAGCGATCGATGGCGCGCTCGGCCGCGCGGTCACCGAGCTCGGTCAGACGCGCGCGACGGTTCGCGACGGCGATGGCCAGCGACACGCCCGCCAGAAAGACGAACGTCGGCGCGCAGAGATGCGTCATCCAGCGCGTCAGGAACTGCGCGGCGGGAAGCGGTGACCCCGGCTTCCAGAACATGACCGAGTCGGTGAACACCCGACCGTGGTTCATCGTCTCGGAAGCGTGGTCGACGGTCATGAGGACCATCACGAAGCCGCGCATCAGGTCGACGGCGGGAAAACGAGCCGGCCTCGCGGTCATCGCGTTCAGAACGAGAAGCCGTACTGGAGCGGCGTGAACGGCAGCGGCGCATCGGTGATGACGCTCGTCGGATCACGCGGCTTCGCGAGCGCGACGTCGCCGAGCAAGGTCTCGCGGCGGCCGTAGACCTGGGGCTGCTGGTACGGCGAGTCGAAGACCTGCGGCTCGTGCGACCGCGAGAGGAACCAGACGAAGCCGGCGACGGCGGCGGCGGCGCCGAGGCCGATCATCACGTAGCCCGTCGTCTTGTAGGTCGTCGAGACGTCGCGCTGGGTCGAGGTCGTGCTGCCGACCGAGCCGTAGCGGACGTCGCTGAGCGCGATGAAGAGCAGACCGCTGAGCACGAACGCGCCGCCCACGCCCATCGTCACGATGCTGCCGATGAGCGGGCCGAGCGATGCGGGACGCACCTCGAGATCGACCTCGGAGCCGAGATCCGCCGGGAGCACGAAGGTGTGCGGCTCGTCGTCCTTGTTCCCGAGCGTGACGCGCAGCTCGCTGTTGGCCGGCACGTCGGCGGTGCACGGCGACGCGCAGACGAGCGTGTACGAGCCGTCGGTGCGATGGATGTACAGGCGCGCGGTGCCCTTGTTCTTGAACGTGCGCACGTGGACGCGAACGGCGGCGGCGATGGGCGCGGTTGCAGCAGGAGGGGCGACGGGAGTACCGGGCGCTTCCTGCGCGGCCGCGTCTTCGGCCCGCGTGGCGGTGACGGCGATGGTGAGAGCGGTGACGGCGGCGAGGTGAAGGCGCTTCATCGCGGCGCCGAGCGTATCACTGCGCGGCCGTCATTCGCGGCTCCCGCGGGTGATGGCGCGGCGGATGCCGGCGAGCGGCGCTTGGTCGTCGAAGGTCACATGACCGTTCGCGAACCGGACGCCGAGCGATGCGAAGAGCGCGTCGAGATCGACGGGATGTGGCGCAGCGCTCATCGCTGCGTGGAGCTCGCGGAGGACCGGCGCACCGATCGCTCGATCGCCTGCGTCCAGCGCTTGCGCGAGCGGCCAGCGCGTGGCGTTGCTGCCGCCGGCCTCGAGGACCCCGCGCAGCGCATGCTCGAGACCAAAGCGGCTCTGCGTGCGCTTGCGGATCTCGACGTCTGCGAGGAACCAGAACATCGCGCCGCCCCAGTAAATGCGGCCCCACGTATGCGTGTGATCGAGCCCGCGATCGCCCGCGGCGGGCAGGCCGTTGGGTAGACCTTCCACGAGACCGATCCACGCATCCTCTTCGGAGACGAGACCCGCACGCACGCGCGCGAACGGCTCGGCGTACGTGGCGATGCCCTCCTCGGCCCAGTCCTGATCGCGAGGCACCGACGGGAACGTGAGGTGGATCATCTCGTGAACGAGGACCCAGTCATCGCGATACGCCTCGAGCGGCGCACGCTCGCCGATGCGTACGAACACCGTGCCGCCGCCGCCGGACAGCGTGCGACCGCTGCCCACCCAGCGACCGCGCGATGCGATGAGCAGCACGAGCGCATTCGGCATGGGAAAACGCCCGTAATAGCTGGTGACGGCGCGCGCGCTCGACTCCACCCACTGCGCGAGATCGTCCTCGCTCACGGCAATCTTGCCGGGCCCGATCGCGAGATCGATCGTGCCGCCCTTCACGGCGATGGTGCGCACGTGCAGCGGCCCGAACGCGGTGTACGGCGACGTCCACAGGTCGTCGATGCTGATGTCCCACGCGCCGGGCGCGTCTTCGGAGCGGAAGACGCCCGTTGCGAAGCGTGAGCCCTCGGCGCAGCTCACGCGGAAGCGCAGTCGCAGCTCGCGCGCGGCGCGTGAAGGCGTGAGCAGCCAGGCCGACGGCGGCGCCTCGACGACCTCGCCCTCTTCGCTCGCGACGTCGACGTCGTCGATCTTCTTCGCGGCGTCGCGGAGCGCCATGCGGTAGCGCACGCGGCATGCTCCCGCGGCGCAGGGCGCGGCCTCGAGCTGTCGGCCGGTACGCACCATCGGCGTCCACGCGGCGCCATCGTGATCGGCCGAGGCCTCGACGTCGCGCAGGAATGCCTCGGCGCCGCGCTCGACCGCGAACATCGCGCCGGCGCTCGCCGTGAAGCGCGCCTCGACGCCCACGACGCCCGCGCCCTGCTCCCAGCTCACCGCGTACTCCCCGACGACCACGCTACGTGGCGGAGCAACGGCCGCGACGCGGACCGGCGCAACGGCGGGCCGTACGGACGGCGTTCCACCACCATCGCGCGTGCACGACAACGCAACGCAAGCGATGACGATCGAAACGCGGCGGGTCAGATGCCGTGCTTCTCGAGGAGCTTGCCGAGGCGAGGCGCGGCCTGCTCGACGTTCTTCTTCGCAGAGCCACGCAGCTTCTCGTACGCCGCCTTGGCGGCGCCGCTCTTGGCGCGCTCCGCCTTCGCGTCGGTGATCGCGAGCAGCGCGTCCGCGACGCGACCGGCATTGTTCGCGAAGAACTCGGCGACGTTCTTGTTCTGCGACTTGGCATCGGCGTAGATCGGGTCGAGCGCCTTCGCGAAGTCCGGGAGGAGATCGTCCACGGCCTTCTCGACGAAGCCGGGCTTGATGCCCTTCACCGTTCCGTAGCCCGCCTTGATCACGAGCCCGGAGATGCCGCTCTTGTCCTTCACCTCGGAGTCGATGAGCTCGCAGCAATCCTTGACGATCAGGGGCTTCTTCTTCTCATCGGAGAGCGCATCGGCCAGAGACATCGTGCTGTCCTCGCTTCTAGGGGGTGCGGGCAGAAATCGGAAAATGGAGAGAGCGGAAGGAACGCGGATTAGCACACGCGCGGCCCGGATGGTGCCGCACCAGCCTCGTTTCGCGGGCTTGACACGACGCGTCACGCGAGTCAGAGCATCGGAACAGATGCGCCGGACGAACGAGCAATGAGTGAACGGTCATTCAGATGAGCTGCCAGCTGAGCTGCGGCAGGATGGCATCATGGAGGTCGTGACGCTGGGAACGATCGTCCGCGCGCCGTCCATCGTGCGCACCGAGGTCCGCGCCGACGGAGTCGCCGTGCTCACGCTCGACGATCCGCGCGAGACGCACAACACGATCACGCCGCAGCTCGGCGCCGAGCTCGCGGCGGCCCTCGGGACGGCGGAGGCCGACGCACGTGTGAAGGCGATCGTGCTTCGCAGCGCGAAGAAGGACTCGTTCCTCGTCGGCGCGAACATCGACTACCTGCAGACCCTACGCTTCGCGTCGGACGCCGAGGAGGCCTCGCTCGAGGTGGGCAAACGCTTCGCGCGCATGGCGGCATCGGGCAAGCCGGTGGTGGCGTGCGTTCACGGCAGCGCGCTCGGCGGCGGCTTCGAGCTCGCGCTCGCGTGCACGGGAGCGATCGCGAGCGACGACCCGAAGACCGTGCTCGGCTTGCCGGAGGTGAAGCTCGGGCTGATGCCGGCGGCGAACGGCCTCATCCGCGTTGCCGAGCGCGCGGGCCTTCGCGTCGCGATCGACATCGGCCTCACGGGTCGCAACCTGAAGCCGCAGAAGGCGCTCGCCCTCGGGCTCGTCGACGACGTGGTCGCGCCGTCGAGCGTCTTCGAAGCGGCGTGTCGGTTCGCGCTCCGTCTCGCCACACGGCCCGACATGCGGAAGCGTCTGCCCAAGCGACGCGCATGGCTGCGTCATCGCGGTGCGCCGATGGCGCGCCTACGATCGATCGAGCGAATCTTCGTCGAGAAGAACCCGATCGGTCGCGCGATCCTCTTCCGTCGCGCGCGTGTCGAGGCCGCGAAGGAGACGCTCGGTCACTACCCCGCGCCCGCGCGCATGCTCGACGTGCTCGAGCGCTTCGGGAAGAAGGGCTTCCGTCCGGCCGCCGAGCTCGAAGCGCGCCTCTTCGGCGAGCTCGTGGTGAGCGAGACGTCGCATCGCCTCGTCGAGCTTTTCTTCGCGACCACCGCGACGAAGAAAGATCCGGGCGTCGAGAGCGACGAGAGGGACGCGAGGCCTCATCGCGTCGAGCAGGTCTCCGTCATCGGCGCCGGCCTCATGGGCGCGGGCATCGCATCCGTCACCGTCCAAGCGGGCTTGCCGGTGCGCATGAAGGACACCGATCCGGTCGCCCTCGGACGCGGCCTCGAGTACGTGAAGCACGTCATCGACGAGCGCGTGGAGCGCGGGTCGATCGCCGAGGACGAAGGCGAACGGACCTTCGCGCGCCTGACCGGCACGACCGACTACGACGGCATCCGCTCCGCCGACCTCGTCATCGAGGCGGTCTTCGAGGACCTCGCGCTCAAGCATGCCGTCATCCGCGACGTCGAGAAGCTCGTGAAGGACACGTGCATCATCGCGTCCAACACCTCGGCACTGCCCATCGCGCGCATCGCCGAGGCCTCGTCGCGTCCCGATCGCATCCTCGGAATGCACTATTTTTCCCCGGTGCAGCGCATGCCGCTGCTCGAGGTGGTGCGCACGAAGCACACCGATCCGCGCGCTGTCGCCACCGCCGTCGCGGTCGGCAAGCGCCAGGGCAAGAACGTCATCGTGGTCAACGACGGCGCGGGCTTCTACACGACGCGCATCCTCGCGCCGTACCTCAACGAGGCCGCGCGGCTCCTCACCGAGGGCGTCTCCGTCGACACCGTCGACCACGCGCTCGTCGACTGGGGATTCCCGACCGGACCGCTGCACCTCCTCGACGAGAACGGCATCGACGTCGCGGCTCACGTCGCGACCGCGATGGGTGAAGCGTTCGGCGAGCGCCTTCGTCCGCCCGCCGTGCTCGCTGCGCTCCAGAACGATCATCGCAACGGCCGCAAGAACGGTCGCGGCTTCTACCTCTACAGCGCGCGTCGCGGGCGCCCGCTCGAGAAGCGCGTCGACGAGACCGTCTACCAGGCGCTCCGCCTCGACGGGCGTCCTGTTCAGCCCACGAGGACGCTGCCGCACCATGCGAAGCCGATGCCGGAGGAGATCAGCCTCCGCTGCACGATGGCGCTCGTGAACGAGGCGCTTCGCTGCCTCGACGAGGGGGTCCTGCGCAGCCCTCGCGACGGTGACGTCGGCGCCATCTACGGCATCGGCTTCCCGCCCTTCCGTGGCGGGCCATTCCGCTACGTCGATGTCCTCGGTGCCCCGACCATTCTGCGACGCACGCGCTCACTCGAGCAGCGCTTCGGCTCGCGCTTCGAACCCGCGCCGCTCTTGGTCGAGATGGCCCGCAAGGGAAAGCGCTTCTACGGCTGACACGCGCGCGCGTGCGCTCCGGCGCAAGGCGCTTCGTGAGCTCCAGCGTTCCTTGCGGCGGCACGACGCGTGCAGTCTGCATGAGCAAAGGAGTTACGAACATGCTGGAAACTGCTCTTCTGTTCTCGGTGATCTCTTCTTGGGCACCCCCGCTCGGCATGCTCGACCTCGGGGAGGTCACCACGCGGATCGCGCAGGTCTTCTATGGCCTCTGGGCAGTGGGCGGAATCGCGGCGCTCGTGATGCACAAGTCCATCGAGCGCAACGCGCTAGCCCACCACACGCAGCCGGCCTGACGCTGGCTCGGCGAGCTCGGTTGCGGCGGCGCTCAGCTGCCGATGAGCAGGACGCGCGTGAGCGCTTCCTGGAAGTCGGCAGCTGATGCGAAACGCTCGGCGGGATCCTCCGCGAGCGCGGTCTCGACGACCTCGTCGAGGCCGGCGGAGACCTCGCGTCGTTCGCTGAGGCGCGTGCCGGGCTCCGGCAGCTCGCCGACGAGCGCCGCGTGCAGCATCACGCCGATGGCGTAGATGTCGACCCAGGGTCCGCTGACCTCGCCGCGATGTTGCTCCGGCGCCATGTATCGGTGCGCGCCCACGGGATAGCGCGGCTCCTCCGCGGAGTCGGGATGATCGTCGCGCAGGAACTTCGCCGACGCGAAGTCGATGAGCTTCACGATCGAGGGCAACCCTTCGCGATACTCGAGGCACACGTTCCGCGGTCGCAGGTCGCGATGCACGATGCCGAGGTCGTGGATGGCCTGCGTCGCGGACAGGATCTGCCAGAAGATCTCGAGGACCTCGCGCTCCACCATCGGACCGACGCGCTCGATGGTCTCGGCGAGCGTCTCGCCCGCGATGGGATCGAGGACGAGGTACGCGCGCTCGTCGTCGCTCCCGACGTCGCGCGCGACCACCACGTTGGGATGATCGATCTGCGTGAGGAACCCGGCCTCGCGCGCGAGGACCTCCGCGGTGTCGTTCGAGAGCTCGTGCGGCACCTTGAGGACGAGCGAGCGAACGTCGTCGCGAACCGTCTCCTGCGCGACGAAGAGATCGTTGCGCCGCCCCTTGTGAAGCAACCCCACGACGCAGTAGCGCCCGTTGACGACCGCCCCCACGAGAGGGTGGTCGTCACGCGTGCGAGCCATCTGGATCGAGTCCACGACCCGAGCTTATCCCGAGCCGGACCCGCTGGAAGCTCTCAGTCCACCGCGCGCAATCGGTCGGACCAGCGCAGGTAGAAAGACAGATAAGGGTCGGGAATTTCGAGGATCTGGTCACGGTCGTCCCAGGTCAGCACGCGCACGGTGGGGAGCTGCTCCTCGGCGAGTCGCGCCATGTGGGCACACGCGCCCGTGACGCTCGACCCGCCCGGCGCCTCGCCTTCGCACAGCGTCTTCACACGCCGCAGCACCTCTTCGTAGTCGAACGCGAGGACGAGCGGCTCGGCGGCGATGGCCTTCAGGATCGCGCGGTACACGTCGCCGGTGGTGCCGTCGATGAAGCGGTACTCCTTGCGATCGCCGGAGCGCGCGCGTGGCCCGGCCTCGAGCGCGTCGACGAGAGTGCGAAAGTCGGCGATGGTCGACGTGAGGCGACAGGCCTTCACGTGATCCTCTTCCTTGAGGCGCTCGGTGATGCGCTTCGGCATGCGATCGATGGTCCCGAGCACGAAGCACGCATAGAGACAGAGCGCCTGCATCAGCTGCGGTGAGCCCGAGGCCTCGTGCGCGAGCCGCTCCGCCGAAGCGTTCTCGATGTCGACGTTGAGCGCGTCGAAGCCGCTCTTCGCGATGCGCGCGAGATCCTTCGGTCGCCAGTAGCCGACGTCGATGACCGTGACGCGTCCCTGCAGCTCGGGGTTTGCGCGGATGACGTCGTCGGCTCGATGAGGCACGGCGGCGGTGACGATCTTCACCTCGCGGCGCGCCGCCTCCTTGAGCTGCTTCGCCACTTCGGCGCGCACCTCGCGCGGCATGTAGTGGAAGTCGTCGACCAGCACGACGATGTCCGTACCGGCGAGCTCCTCGATGACCTGCTCGAGACCGCGGCGCGTCTTCCGCTCGGTGCCGATGTTGCGCCGCGCAAACACGGTGCTCACGTCGCCGGAGGCCTCGCCGCTCGCGATGATGACGTCGGTCTCGGCCTTCGCGCCGACGCGCGCACCGGTCTGGAGGTGCCACGACTTGGCGTCGGTGGTGTCGGCAGGCGCGTCGATCCAATCGAGCACGCGCGTCCACACGTCATCGGGCTGACGGATGCCGGCGCCCACCACGGGCACGAGCTTGTCCTTGCCGACCACCTTCTCGACGAGCACCGTCTTGCCGGACTTCGACGGCCCCGAAAGGCTCACGATCTGGCCCTTCGTCTTGAGCGCGAAGCGGAGCTTGTCCTCGAGGTCGTCGTCGCCGCGTGCGACGTACGTGTGCTCGGGAAACGAGCTCGGCACGAAGACGTCGTGTGCCGTGAGCGATCCGCGTGGAACGCGCGGGTGACCAGGGGATGCCTGAGCCTTGGTCTTCGTCGGCTTCGTCATCGCGCTGCCATCGTATGCTAAGAACGCGGTCCTCATGATCCCGCGTTACACGCCGTCCGATCTCGCCGCACTGTGGTCGTCCGAGCGCCGCTATCAAGTATGGCTCGAGGTCGAGCTCGCCGCCTGCGATGCCATGGAAGAAGCGGGCGTCGTCCCGAAGGGCACCGCGAACCGCATCCGCGCCAAGGGCCTCGTGCTCGACGCGGCGCGCATCGAGGAGATCGAGCGGACCACGAAGCACGACGTCATCGCGTTCCTCACGCATGTCGAGGAGCTCGCCGGCGACGACGCACGCTGGCTTCATCGCGGCATGACGTCGAGCGACGTCCTCGACACGTCGTTCGCGATCCTCCTGCGTGACGCCACGGACGGTCTCGTCAAGCGCACGACCGCGCTCCTCGAAGCGCTCGCTGCGCGGGCGCGCGAGCACGCGAAGACCCCGATGATCGGCCGCAGCCACGGGATCTTCGCCGAGCCGGTGACGTTCGGCCTGGCTCTCGCGGGTCATCATGCCGAGCTGGCGCGCGGTCGCGAACGGCTCGTGCGCGCGCGAGAGACCATCGCCGTCGGCAAGATCGCCGGCGCCGTCGGCACGTACGCTCATCTCTCGCCGTCGATCGAGCAGCGCGCGCTCGCCGCGCTCGGCCTCCGCGCCGAGACCGTGAGCACGCAGGTGGTGGCGCGCGATCGTCACGCCGAGCTGTTCTGCGCGATGGCGCTCGTCGCCGCCGGCATCGAGCGCTTCGCCACCAACGTGCGCCACTGGCAGCGCTCCGAGGTGGGCGAGGCCGAAGAGGCCTTCACGCTAGGTCAGAAGGGGTCGAGCGCGATGCCGCACAAGCGCAACCCGATCCTCAGCGAGAACCTCTGCGGCCTCGCGCGCGTGGTCCGCGCCGCGTGCATCCCGGCGCTCGAGAACGTCGCGCTCTGGCACGAGCGCGACATCTCGCATTCGTCGGCGGAGCGCATGATCGCGCCCGACACGACAGCGACGCTCGCGTTCATGCTCGATCGTGCGCGCGGTCTCGTCGAAGGCCTCGTCGTGTATCCCGATCGCCTCAAGGAGAACCTGGGACGGGCCGCGGAGCTCTATTTTTCCGAGGCGGTGCTGCTCGCGCTCGTCGAGTCGGGCATGGCGCGCCAGGAGGCCTACGTCCTCGTGCAGCGCAACGCCATGCGCGCGTGGCGGGGCGACGGCGCGTTCCGCGACAACCTCGCCGCCGACGCGGACGTGTCCTCGCGGCTCACGAAGCAGACGCTCGACCAGCTCTTCGATCTCGACCACGCGCTCCAGCACGTGCCGGGCATCGTGGACCGCGCGCTCGGCGGCGTCATAGCGTCATAGCGTCTTGAGGAACGCGACGAGATCGGCGCGCTCCTCGGCGGTGAGGCCGATCGTGAAGCGCTGGTCGTAGAACCGGACCGCGTCGTCCAGCGTGGCGGCAGAGCCGTTGTGGAAGTACGGCGCGCGCGCAGCAACGCCGCGCAGCACGGGGCCCTTGAACCGCCCGAGGTCCTTGAACCGCCCGGTGATCAGCCCACGGCCTGGATCCGTGGTGGTGAACGTCGCGCCGTCCGCGTTCCGCGCGAACGTGTAGAGCGGCAGGTCTGCGGTCCGCACGAGCGCCTCGGGGTGATCGCCGGTGAGGCCGATGTCGAGCGGCGCGGGGATCGAGTGATTCCCTCCGTGCGGGGTGTCGTGGCACGTCGTGCAGCTACCGACGAGGACCGGTATGCCGAAGTCGTCGTTGATGCCCTTCACGCCGGCGATGTTGATCGGCTTGCTGTTGAACAGCTCCTGCCCGCGCGCGACGGCGCGACGCGATCGCTCGACGCTGCCGTTGCCGCGCGCGACCGCCCATGCGTCGTACTCGTCGAAGACCTTCGTCGTGAATGCAGCATGCGTGCGGTAGTCGCCGGAGAGCACGTCGTTCTCGCCGAAGTAGAACTCGCGGCTCGCGAGCTCGACGGGTCCACCGTGCGCGCCCTTGCTGGTCAGCTCGTTCGCATCGACGTCGAAGACCTGCGCGAAGAAGAGCGAATTCTCGAACGCGACGATTCGATCCTGCTGCGCCGGCACGAGGCCGAGCGTCGCCTGCGCGTGTCCGAGCGTCGCGTCGTTGGACTGCGTGCGCAGGTCGGTGACGATCGACTTCCAGCACTTCGGTGCCGTGGGCGGCAGCGAGCAGCCCATGAGATCCGGATCGGTGGCGAGCGTGGTCTGGGTCTCGCGGCCGTCCCACATGACGGTGCTGATCGCACCGAGGTTCGCGGTCGGCAGCGGACGGCGGAACGTCGACACGTCCGCAGCGCTCGCGTGGTGGTACGGGTCGTCGACGGCGACGAGCGTGTAGTCGGCGCCCGCGGGCACCGGGTTGCTGACGCGAATGAGCCCCTTCGTCAGCAGCATGCTGTAGGCCGTGCGACGTTTCGCGACGGTGGAGACGTCGGCGGTCGGCGAATTCGAGCCGTCGTTGGTGCGAAAGATCGGATCGGTGCCGCCCGTCCGTTCGAATCGCTCGCGGACGTTCTCGGGGATGATCGTCCAGCCGTCCGTCGGCAAGTGACACGTCCCGCACGAGCGCCCGTTGGTGCCGAGACTCTGGAAGAAGGGTCCGGTCAGATCGACCGAGCCCGTCGTGCTGTGCGTCGCGGCATAGCCCGACGGGTTGGAGAAGCGGCGGTCGTTCGGGAGGGAGCCGTCGTGACGATCGTCGTCGTGACGATCGCCATCGCCGTCGTGCCGGTCGCCGCCGAGATCGCTCGGCGTCGTCCTGCCGACGTCCACGCGAGGCGGGTCCGCGAGTGGCTCTGCGGCGTCGTTCGCGCACGCCGCCAGCGCCCCCATGAGCCCGATCGTCAGCGCCCCCGCCCCTAGCTCCTTACGGATCATGTCGCTCGCGCGTGCAGCATCGAGTCCATGCTCGCGCTAACTCGCAAGCACTTGAATTCGCTCGCGCAATTCTAGAATAGCTCGACCGTGATAGGCAGGATGCGAACCCCGTCGACGGTCCGCGCCGGCGCGCCGGAATGTCTCAGCTTTCACCACCCCGGGCGACGTGACGAGCGCCTTGCGAGCGCGCGCGGAGCCGCGTCCTGAGTGAACCGAATCCCACCCAGCAACGCGCGCCGGTCAGCTCGACTCGCTCGCCGTCACCGCATGACGAGAGCGGCGATGAAGATGGCGGTCATCAGGCACATCATCAGCGCCGTCATCACGGTGAGCGCCCAGCGCGCATCGCTCGAGTAGCGCTTGCTGCTCCACACCGCCGCGAGACCGATCGGCGGAAGGAGGATGAGCAGCGAGCCGAGCGCGACGGGGTCTTCCCACCAGTGCTGCGGGGCCTTGCCGGCGGCGGCCGCGGCTGCCTGCTGCTGCGCGAGCTTCTGTGCATGGTGCACGTGATACGCGTGGGCCTGCTGCGGGTTGACACGCGGATCGACGCGCCCAGGCTGGTACGCCGCGAATTCGCGGACGTCCTTCTTCGGATCGCGACGGCTCGGGACGATCTCCTCGGGCCGCGAGGCGCGGGCGATGGGTGAGGGCTGCGGAGGGAGCGCGGCCTGCGAGATCTGCGGCATGAGCCGGCGGAGCTCCTCGGGCACGGGCATGAACATGCACTTGCGAAGCGCGGACTTGCTCCGTGCCTGCCAGCCCCAACCGGCGGGGACGTCGCGCTCGCGCGGTGACTCGCGGAGCCATCCGTTCCCGATCAACGTGCCGATGCCACGGCTCGAGCTCGAACGAAGGTTCCGCGGGGTCTGTCGCATCCGGTCTTCACAGAATGCTACGCCTCAGCCGTTCCGCAAGGCCTGGCGGCCTCCGTCACTCGTTCAGGGGACACGCCGCATCCGCCGACGCACCGCGGCACGCCCGATGAGCCAGAAGATGGGTGGGAGGTGTCGGAGGCGCAGCTTGCTGATTTCCCCGCCGTAAACGGGGCGAACCGGGACCTCCGCCACCCGCAACGAGCGCGCGGCGAGCTGCCCGAGGAGATCGTTCGGGTAGCCGAAGCTCGGCCAGAGCCCCGAAAGATCGATCTGCAGCGCAGCGCTCCGCGCGAGCGCGGTGAACCCGCACTGGCTGTCCGAGATGGTCTGACCGATCGCCGCCGACGTCAGCCGCGTGAAGACCTGACCGCCGATCCATCGCGGGAGGCCCATCGAGCTCCGCACGGTCGGGTCGCCGAAGCGGTCGCCCTTCACGTAGTCCGCGACGCCGGTGACGATCGGGAGCGTGACGGCCTCGAGCTCGGTCGGGTCCATCTGTCCGTCGGCGGCCATCACGCAGAGCGCGTCGGTCGGTCCTTCGGTGAGCGCGAGCGCGCGACGGTACCCGGTCGTGAGCGATGCGCCGACGCCACGTCGCTTCTCGTGTCGCTCGAGGTGCAAGCGCGCGTCCCCGACCGCGAGCGCACGCTGACTCGTGCGATCGGGGCTGCCGTCGTCGACGAGCACGATGGCGTCGACGAACGCAGGCATCGTCGCCACCACCCCGGCGACGTGCGCTTCTTCGAGGAACGCGGGAACGACCACCACCACACGCGAACCGGCGAGCAAGGGTCAGATCCCTACCGTTTCCGCGTCTCGAGCGTTCGAGAATGCGGTGTTGGGATCAAAGACGCCTCCATGACACCGGACCGTCACATGGCTAGAGTATCGCCGGATCATGGCGCGAATCTTGGTCATCGAGGACGAGCCCGACATCCAGCAAATCCTCGAATACAACCTCCGCGAGAAGGGCCACAAGGTCTTCCTCGCAGGCAAAGGCGAGGAGGGTTTGCGGTTGGCGCGCGAGAAGCGCCCCGACCTCGTCCTGCTCGATCTGATGCTGCCGGACATCCCAGGGACCGAGGTCTGCAAGATCCTCAAGAGCGATCCCACCACCCGTAATGCTCAGGTGGTGATGCTCACCGCGAAGGGCGAGGAGATCGATCGCGTGGTCGGCTTCGAGCTCGGCGCCGACGACTACGTCGTGAAGCCGTTCAGCGTGCGCGAGCTCCTGCTGCGCGTGCAGGCCATCCTCCGTCGCTCGCAAGGCGAGACGGAGGCGGCGCCCGGCATCCAGTTCGGAAGCCTGCGCGTCGATCGCGAAGCGCATCGCGTCTGGGCGAACGATGCCGAGCTCGAGCTGACCGCGCTCGAGTTCAAGCTCCTCGTCACGCTCTACGATCGCAAGAACCGCGTGCAGACCCGCGCGGCGCTCCTCAGCGACGTCTGGGGCATCGATGCCGACATCACGACGCGCACCGTCGATACGCACGTGAAGCGCCTGCGCGAGAAGCTCGGCGACGCCGGCACGTACATCGAGACGGTTCGCGGCGTCGGTTACCGCTTCGCCGACAACCCGGAAGAGGCGATCGGGTCGTGAGAGGCAGAATCCGCGTCCGGCTTCTCGTCGCGACGTGGATCCTCGTCTCGTCCTCCGTCTACGCGTCGTTCGCGCTGCTCGGCGGACGCACCGACGGCGCGTGGCCGTTCATCGTCGCGCTCGTCGCCGGCGGGCTCGTCGGGTTCATCGTGAGCGAGCTGTCGGTGCGCTGGTTCGACGAGGCGGTGCGTCCCCTCACCGACGCCGCGCGGCGCATGCACGAAGGCGATCTCACGGTGCGCGCGCGCGTCGCGCGCGAGCAGGATGTCGGCCAGCTCGGCGCTGCATTCGATCAGCTCGCGGGAAGCCTCTCGCAGACGGTCGGCGAGCTGCGCTCCGAGCGCGATCTCGTGAGCCGCATCCTCGACGGCATGCAGGAAGGCGTTCTCCTCCTCGACAAGGACGGCAAGGTCGCGCTGATGAACCCGGCGCTCCGCGAGATGCTGCTCCTGCGCGCCGACTTCGTGGGGCAGCCGCTCCTCGAGGTGGTGCGCCATGCGGAGCTCAAGGAGCTGCTCGATCGCGCGCGCACCACGCGCACGACATGCTCGGGTGAAGTGGAGCTCGGCGGCCTGAAGCCGCGTCGCTTGCTGGTCCGCGGCACCGCGTTCACGCAGACGCGCGCCAAGACCGCGCGGTCCACCGCGCGCGGTGAAGGCACCGAGAACGCGGGCGGCATGCTCGCCGTCTTCTTCGACGTCACCGACATCCGCCGGCTCGAGTCGCTGCGCCGTGACTTCGTCGGCAACGTCTCGCACGAGCTGCGAACGCCGGTCACTGCGATCCTCTCCGCTGCCGAGACGATGGATACCGCCCTCGCCAAGGATCCCGAGACGGCCAAGCGCTTCCTCGGGATCATCGAGCGCAACGCAGCGCGGCTGCAGCGCCTCATCGAGGATCTCCTGGATCTCTCGCGCATCGAGTCACGCGAGCTGCGGCTCCGTCCCGAGCGCTTCGCGTTCGAGCCGTTTGCCACGCACCTGCTCGGCATGTTCCGCGAGCGCTCCGAGAAGCGGAAGATCGCGCTCAAGCTCGAGGCCATCAAGGGGTTGACGGTGGAGGCCGATCGCCGCGCGCTCGAGCAGGTGCTCACCAACCTCGTCGACAACGCGGTGAAGTACTGCCCCGAGGGGTGCTCGGTCACGCTCCGCGCCGAGCCGAGCGAAGGCGCGGTCCCCGGCGTGCGTCTCCGCGTGGAGGACGACGGCAGCGGCATCGAGGAGAAGCACTTCGGGCGCTTGTTCGAACGATTCTACCGCGTCGACGCCGGGCGCTCGCGCGAGATGGGCGGCACCGGTCTCGGCCTCTCCATCGTGAAGCACCTCGTCGAGGCGATGGGCGGCACCATCGACGTGAGCAGCACCGTCGGCAAGGGCACCACCTTCGACGTGAAGAACCCCGACGCCAGCACGCGCACCCGCGAGAAGTCCTCGAGCGACGACGTCGCCCGTGACGCCAAGAGCAAGGCCGAGGACGCCGCTTGATTCGGGCGCTTCTTTCGTACCTCAGCGCGGCGCTGCTCGTGCTGACGGCCGTGCTCGCGCCGGCCTGCTCGCGCGGCAACACTGCCGGGACCGAGTCGTCCCCGCGGGTGCTCGTGGGCGCCGGCGCAACGCTCCCGTATCCGCTGTACTCGAAGTGGGCGGCCGAGTACGCGCGCGTCGATCCCACCGTGCGCGTGAACTACCAATCGCTCGGCTCGGGCGCCGGCATCCGCCAGGTCTCGGACGGCGTCGTCGACTTCGGCGCCACCGACGAGCCGATGTCCGAAGAGCAGCAGAAGCGCTCGCCGACGAAGCTCGTGCACGTACCGACCACGGTGGGCGCCGTGGTGTTCGCGTTCAACGTGCCTGGCCGGCGCGAGCTGGCGCTGACCGGCGAGCTCGCCGCCGACATCTTCCTCGGCAAGGTGACGCGCTGGGACGACGAGCGGCTCCGCGCGCAGAACCCCGGCGTCGCGCTACCCGGCGAGGCGATCATCGTCGTGCATCGCGCGGACGGCAGCGGCACGAGCGCTGCGCTCACCACGTATCTCGCGCGCCACAACGAGGCGTGGAAGACGACGGTCGGCGCCGGGACGTCGCCACGCTTCCCCGTGGGCGTCGGCGCGAAGGGCAACGAGGGCGTCACCGCGCTGATCAAGGTGACGCCGATGTCGATCGGCTACGTCGAGCTCGCGTACGCGAAGCAGTCGGAGCTCCCGACAGCGGCGGTGAAGAACCCAGCCGGGCGGCTCGTCGCTCCGACGCTCGATGCCGTCGAGCGCGCGGCGCGGAGCGTGTCGACGGCAGCGGCGACGTCGGACGCGCCCATCGTTCTGCTCGACGCGCCCGATGACGGCGCGTATCCCATCGCCGCAGTGTCGTACGTCGTGGTTCCCGCCGATGCGCACGGTCGTCCCAGCGCCGAGGCCCTCGCGAAGTTCTTGTGGTGGGCCGTGCACGACGGTCAAGGCTTCGCCCGCGATCTCGACTACGTCGCCCTTCCCGCGCCGCTCGTCACACGCGCCGAGAACGCGCTTCGCGAGCTGCGCTCGAACGGTCATCCTCTCCTCGCGGCCTCGGCTGCGCCCGGCGGCTGACCGATGAGCGAGCCATCCATCGACGAGCCCGCCGTGTTGACGCCTCCGCCCACGAGCACGCCTCCGCGGTCGGGGCGGTCCTCCGGCGCGAGCTCCGACGTGCACGATGCCTCGCGCGCATGGGTCGATCGCGCGCTCGTCGCGGTCGGCGGCGGAGCGGCGTGCATCGTCGGCATCGTCCTCGTCGGCGTGGCGGTGTCGGTGCTGCAGCTCTCGCTCCCGAGCATTCGTCAGCTCGGCTTCGGCTTCGTTCTCGGCCGCGACTGGGATCCCGTCCACGGTGACCTCGGCGCGCTGCCGTTCCTCTACGGCACCATGGTGACGGCGGCCGTTGCGCTGCTCCTCGCGGTGCCGGTGGCGCTCGGCGTCGCGCTCTTCCTGACCGACCTCGGTCCGCTGCCGCTGCGCCGTCCCGTGGCGGCGCTCGTCGAGCTGCTCGCGGCAGTGCCCGGCGTCGTCTACGGGCTGTGGGCAGCGATCGTCCTCGCGCCGCTGCTCCGCAACACCATCGAGCCCGCGCTCGAGGCGCATGCCGGGTTCCTGCCTCTGTTCCGCGGTCCGAAGCTGGGCGTCGGCCTCCTCTGCGCGTCGCTCGTGCTCGCGGTGATGATCCTTCCCACCATCGCGTCGATGTCGCGTGAGGTCCTGCGCGCGGTCCCGAGCGAGCTTCGCGAAGGCGGCCTCGCGCTCGGCGCGACGCGCTGGGACGTCGTGCGACGCATCGTGCTCCCGCATGCAAAATCGGGCATTTTCGGCGCTATTTTGCTCGGTTTCGGGCGTGCGGTCGGCGAGACCATGGCGGTGGCCATGGTGGTCGGTAGTCGCGCAGAGATCACCGGATCCCTTTTCTCGCCGGGCTACACGATGTCGAGCGTCATCGCGAACGAGTTCGCCGAAGCGACGAGCACGCTACACGTCGCAGCGCTCGCCGAGATCGGTCTCCTGCTCTTCGCGGTCACGCTCGCCTTCAACGTCGCGGCACGCATCCTCGTCGCGCGCGTGCGCGGACCGGAGACGGCGCTCGCGCGGGTCCTCCCGCCGCCGAAGGACGACGAGGTCGCATGAGCGCCGAGCTCGACACCGCCTACGCGGGGCGCAAGCTCGCAGCGCGCGCCGCGACGGCGGCCTCGTGCGCGGCGGTCGCCATCGCGCTCGTGCCGCTGCTCGCGATCCTCCTCTACGTCGCGCAGCGCGGCCTCGGCGCGCTCTCGGTCGCCTTCTTCACGCAGCTCCCGCGACCGGTGGGAGAGCACGGCGGAGGCATGGCGAACGCCATCGTCGGCACCCTCGAGCTGGTCGGTCTCGCGAGCCTGATGGGGATCCCGGTCGGCATCGCGGCCGGCCTCTTCCTCGCCGAGTATCGTGCGGCGCCGCTCGCGCGCGTGGTTCGGTTCAGCGCCGACGTCCTCGCCGGTGTGCCGTCGATCATCGTCGGCGTCGTCGTGTACGCGACCGTCGTGGTGCGCATGCACCACTTCTCGACGTTCGCCGGCGCGGGCGCGCTCGCCATCCTCATGCTGCCGCTCGTGGCGCGCACCACCGACGAGCTGGCGCGCACCGTGCCCGAGTCGTTGCGCGAGGCAGCGCTCGCCCTCGGAGCCTCGCGGTGGCGCATCGCCATCCATGTGGTGCTCAAGACTGCGGCCCCGGGAATACGTGCAGGATGCATGCTTGCCGTCGCGCGAGTCTGCGGCGAGACCGCGCCGCTCCTGTTCACCGCCTTCAACAACCGCTTCTGGAACGAGAGCTTCTCGGATCCCACCGCGTCGCTGCAGGTCCAGATCTTCACGTATTCGATGTCGCCGTACGACGACTGGCACGCGCAGGCGTGGGCGGCAGCGCTCGTGCTCGTGGCCCTCGTCGTCGTGCTCAACCTCGCCGCGCGGCGCGTGCTACGAGGACGACAGCCCGCATGAGCCCGCGCATCAGCTTCCCGCCCTCGACCCTGACCATGGCGCGTGGTCCGGAGAAGATGCGCGCCGAGGGCCTCTCGGCGTGGTTCGGCGAGAAGCGCGCGCTGAAGAACATCACGCTGCCGCTCGTCGAGCGAAGGGTGACCGCGGTCATCGGACCGTCGGGCTGCGGCAAGTCGACGTTCATCCGCTGCCTCAATCGCATGCACGAGGTCGTGCCGGGCGCACGCACCGAGGGCCAGGTGCTGCTCGACGCCAAGAGCATCTACGCGCGCGACGTCGATCCGGTGCGCGTGCGGCGTCGCGTGGGCATGGTGTTCCAGAAGCCGAACCCCTTCCCCGCCATGAGCGTGCGCGACAACGTCCTCGCCGGGCTGCGACTGAGCGGCATCACGCCCGCGGATCCGAATCGCCTCGCCGAGGAGGTCCTCCGCCAGGCCGCGCTCTGGGACGACGTGAAGGACGCGCTCGATCGTCCCGGAGGCGCGCTCTCGGGCGGCCAGCAGCAGCGTCTCTGTATCGCGCGCTGCCTCGCGCTCGAGCCCGAGGTGGTCCTCATGGACGAGCCGTGCTCGTCGCTCGATCCGGTGGCCACGGCCAAGATCGAGGAGCTGATCCACGAGCTCCGCGAGCGCTACACCATCGTCATCGTCACCCACAGCATGCAGCAGGCGGCACGCGTCTCGGACTACACCGCGTTCTTCTACGTCGGCGAGCTGGTGGAGTACGATCATGCCGACGTGATCTTCACGAAGCCTTCCGATCCGCGGACCGAGGACTACATCACGGGCCGCTTCGGCTGATCGAACCATGCGACTTCACACCGACCAGGCCTACGAGGGCGAGCTCCGGCGCATTCGCGAAATGCTGCTTACGATGGGCGCGCGGGTCGAGGAGATGCTCGGCCAGGCCATGAAGGCGCTCGTCGAGCGCGACAGCGAGCTCGCCGAGAAGACGCTCTACATCGATCGCCAGATCAACCGCCTCGAGATCGAGGTCGACGACCTGTGCCTGAAGGTCCTCGCGCGCCGGCAACCCGTCGCGAGCGATCTGCGCTTCATCACCATGGCCCTCAAGGTGGTGACCGATCTCGAGCGCATGGGCGATCTCGGCGTGAACATCTGCGAGCGCGTGATGGAGCTGAACGAGGAGCCCGCGCTCAAGCCGTACGTCGAGGTCGTCGACATGGCGCACGCCGCGCAGGAGATGCTGCGCGAGGCCCTCGATGCCTTCGTCGCCGGCGACGCCGATCGCGCGACCGCCATCATCGAGCGCGACTCGAAGGTCGATGCGTACTACGCGGCCATCTTCCGTGAGCTGCTCACGTACATGATGGAGAACCCGCGCAACATCTACCGGGCGACGCGCGAGCAATCGATTGCAAAATACATCGAACGCATCGCCGACCACGCGACGAACCTCGCGGAGATGGTGGTCTTCATGGTGCACGGCAAGGACATCCGCCACGTCGGCAAGCTCGAACGCCGCGCGTCGGTACGACCTGCGCTCGCCGCCGAGCCTTCGACCGATCCCATCCCGCTCGCCGACAGCGAGCGGGCGATGGGCGATCGAAAGCCGTAATCGATCGAGCTGCTACGGCCTCTACCCGACTCGCACGGCCGAGTCCGCGACTAGAGCGCTTCCGCCTCGATGCGCGCGCGGATCGCTTCGAGCGGCGGGACGTTTCCGACCTTGTAGCTGAGCTCGTAGGCGCCGGCGCGCACGGCGCCGATCTGCTCGTCGACGCGCTCGGGCGCGGTACCGCCGAGGCTCTTCTTCGCGCGCACTGCGACGCGCGGATCGAGCACCGCGAGCACGTCGGCATCGAACGCAGCGTGGACGCCGACGGCATCGGCGAGCGGAAGCTTCGCGAGGTCGATGCCCTGGTGCTTCGCGAGATGAACGAGCTGCCCCGTCGCCTTGTAGGCCTCGCGGAACGGAACGCCCTTGCGGACGAGCGCTTCGGCAACGTCGGTGGCCTGGGTCGATCCGTCGGACACCGCTCTGAGGCAACGCTCGGCGTCGAAGGTGAGGTGGATGAGCGACGCACGTACCGCGCGGACCGCGCCTCGTACGAGCGGACCGGTGTCGAGGACGGGCTGCCGATCGTCCTGCAGATCGCGCGCGTAGCCGGTGGGCAGGCCCTTCACGAGGGTGAGCATCGCGCTGAGGTTGCCGACGCCGCGCGCCGTTTTCCCGCGAACCAGCTCGAAGACGTCGGGGTTCTTCTTCTGCGGCATCATGCTGGAGCCGGCGGCGATGGCGTCACCGATCTTCAGGAAGGCGAACTCGCTGGTCGTGAAGTCGATGACGTCCGTGGCGAGCCGGCTCAGCGCGAGCAGCACGCGCGCCCCGCCCCAGGTCCAGTCGAGGACGAAGTCGCGGTCACCGATCGTGTCCAACGCATTGGAGGTAGTGCCATCGAACTGGAGGAGGTCGGCGACGATGTCGCGATCGATGGGCAGGGACGTTCCCGAGCATGCGCCGCAGCCGAGCGGCGAGACGTTCGCGCGCTCGAGCGCGAACGCCATCACATCGCCGGCGCGAAGAAGCTGATTCGCCCAAGCCGTGATCAGGAACGCCGCCGTGATCGGCTGCGCGCGCTGGCGATGCGTGTACGCGGGCAGCACCACCTCGCGCTCGTCGGTGGCGCGCTCGGCGAGCTCGGTCACGAGGTTCGACACCTCACCGAGCGTGCGCGCCGCTTGATCGCGCACGTGCAGGCGCAGCGCCGTCGCCACCTGATCATTGCGCGAGCGTGCAGCGTGGAGGCGCTTGCCGACCTGACCGAGATCGCGCGTGAGCCGCGCCTCGATGGCCATGTGCACGTCCTCTTCGCCGTCGTCGAGCACCAGCTTGCCGGCGGTCGCCTCGTCGAACATGCCGAGGAGCGCGCTCCGGAGCTTCCGCGCGTCGTCGAGCTCGAGGAGGCCGACTTTCCGCAGCATCGTGACGTGCGCGGCGCTGCCCAGCAGGTCCTCGCGGACGAGTGAGCGATCGTGCACGAGCGACGACGTCCACGCGAGCAGCTCGGGGACCATCTCGGTGCGGCCCGTAGCGTCGGTTCGAGCGACGCTGCCGTCGGTGCAGCATGGCTCCGAGGTCGTCTCGGGCTCGTCCGGCGGGGTTTCGGGCATCGCGACCTCGGTTTTCATTCTCGCCGTGGGTATGACCGGCGCTTCACAGTCGGACGGCGAGGCGGCAACGGCCAGCTTCGAATCAACGCCTGCGCTTGTCGCCGGGGGGAAGGGGCTGGATCTGCATGGTGCCGACCTGGCGAGGCACAGAGAGGGCCGGCGGCGCCGGCGCAGCCGTATGCGTGGCGGTCGCAGTCGCTGTTGCAGTCGCGGCGGCAGTGGCGGTTGCCGTGGCCGAACCCGCCGGAATCGCGGACGTATCGGCGGTTTCGGCGGGCGGCGTCGTGAGCGCCCAGGCGAGCCCGGCGGTCAGGAAGAGGAGCGCGCCAACGGCCGGGAGCCACATCGGCGTGTTCGGCTCGGGGGGCGTCGGCGGGCCGTGATCCTGGGCCTCGGCGTGATCGTCCGCGTGCGAATCGGCCTGATTTCCCTCACTTGCGCTCATGCAATCACCAGCCTCGTGTTTCCCACCCTTCCCGCGGTCATGTCAAGGCAAGCGGGCGGTGCCGGGCACGGCAGGTGCTAGATTCACAGCCGATATGGCGCGCCCGGCACTCACCGCAGTCTCTCTCCTCGTCCTCACGCTCGGGCTCGGGCTCGCGACGAACGCGTCGGCCGCCCCGCTGCCCGCGTTGCCGGGGCCTGCGGGACCTCCGACCACGACCGCGCCGGCGCCCGGCGCGCCCGGTGCGCCTGTGCCCGTCCCTGCGCCCGCGCAGACCGCGCCCCCCACCGAGGCCTCGGGCTTCACCGCCGATCAGGTCCGAAAGGGCATCGTGCAAGTCGAGCAGGGCGGTCGTCCGCTCGGCATCGGCACCGTGCTCCTCAACGACGGACGGATCCTCACTTCGCTCTCCGCGCTCGCCGGCGCCCAGCAGGCCGAGATTCGCTACTCCGACGGCACCGTCGTCAAGGCGAAGCTCGGTCACACGGACAAGGCGTGGGACCTCGCGCTGCTCATCCCGCAGACGGGTCGATGGGTCGACGGCCTCGTGCCGACCGGCACCGATCCCCAGGGCCAGGACCTCCGATCGTTCGCGCCGAAGGCCGGCAAGCTCGCGCCCGCGCCGATCGCCGTGAAGGGCCGCGTCGATCCCAAATCGAAGGACGGCGACGTCCTCCGCGCCGCGCTCGACGTCGACCTCAAGGGCGCTGCCAACACGCCCGGCGCGCCGATCCTCGACGGCGCGGGCCGCGTCGTCGGCATCCTCGTGCGCGCCTGCAAGGACGGCGGCGCAGCAGTGCCTCCGAGCGCGGTGACGCCCGCCGCAGCTCCGCCGTGCACGGCGATCACGGTCGGCGCTCCCGTTTATGCGCTCCGCGGCTTCCTCATGAAGACCCCGGCCACGGCCATCCAGCCCGCGCCTTGGCTCGGCCTTGGTGGGGCTCCGAGCGCCGAAGGCAACGTCAAGGGTGTGAAGGTGATGGGCGTCGCGCCCGGATCACCCGCAGAAAAAGGCGGTCTGAAGGCCGGTGACACCCCTGACACCATCGTCGCCGTAGACGGCGTTCCGGTCGAGACCCCCGAACAGCTCGCCGAGGTCATCGCCAAGCGCGCGATCGGGCAGCAGGTCAAGCTTCTCGTCTTCAGCGGAGGTAAATTCCGCGAAGCTCAGGTCACGCTGCGTCCTGCTCCATAAGCGCGGTTGACACGAGACCCGGTAGCCCACGACCATTCTCTCGTGGGACTCCGCATCGAGGTGGCCGGCGAGACGAACGTCGGCATGAAGCGCACGCACAACGAGGACAACTTCTCGATCATCGAGGACAGTGGTCTCTACGTCGTCGCGGATGGAATGGGAGGCCACGCCTCCGGCGAGGTCGCCAGCAAGATGGCGGTGGATTCGCTGAAGGAGTTCTTCGCCGCAACGGCGCAGGATCCCGAGCGGACCTGGCCGTACAAGATGGATCGCGCCAAGGGGTACGAGGAGAACCGGCTCATCACCGGGATCAAGCTCGCGAACCTGCGCATCTACGAGACCGCGCAGCGCGAAGCGGGCAAGCGCGGCATGGGCACCACCATCGTCGTGATGTTCGCCGTCGAAGAGGGCGTCTACGTCGCGCACGTCGGCGACTCGCGCGGCTATCGCGTGCGTGACGGCAAGATCGAGCAGCTCACCGAGGACCACTCGCTGCTGAACGACTACATCAAGATGAAGCGCCTCACGCCGGAGGAGATCGCGAACTTCCCGCACAAGAACGTCATCGTTCGCGCGCTCGGCATGAAGGACACCGTGAAGGTCGACACGCGCTTCGAGACGCCTCGCGCGAACGACATCTACATCCTCTGCTCGGACGGCCTTTCCGGCCCCGTCGAGGATCCCGAGATGCTCGAGATCTGCACCAAGTACACCGACCTCAAGATGATCGCGTCGAAGCTCATCGAGCACGCCAACCAGAACGGCGGCCCCGACAACATCACGGCGATCCTCGCGCGCTGGGTCGACGACTCGGCGACGTAGCCCTACGTAAGGGCGAGGAGCTCCGCCGGAGTGTCGTGAGAGTGTCGTGAGGCCGCCAGAAGCATCGCCCGACGGCGCGAGGTCGCCGCTTTCGTATCCCGCGTTTCGCGTGCTGTGGCTCGCAGGGATCGTCTCGTTCATCGGTTCGTTCGTGCAGAACGTCGGTGAGGCGTGGCTGATGATGGACCTCACGAAGAGCCCGCTGCCGGTCGCGATCCTGTCGACCGCGTTCGTCGGAGCATCGCTCCTCATGATGCTTCCCGCAGGCGTGCTGGCCGACCGGCACGACCGTCGCAAGATCGCCTTCGTCTCGCAGATCGTGCAGATGGCGGCGTCGCTGATGATGGCGGTGCTCTCGTTCACGGGACACATCACGCCGGGCGCGCTCGTCTTCGGCGTCGCGCTGCTCGGTCTCGGCATGGCGCTCGGAGCGCCGGCGTGGGTCTCGCTGATCCCGGAGCTCGTTCCACGGGAGCTCGTCGCCGAGGCGGTGTCGCTGAACGCGGTCGCTTTCAATCTCGCGCGCACGGTGGGACCGGCCATCGGCGGGCTCGTGCTCGCGCGCTTCGGCGCGACGACGTCGTTCGTGCTCAACGGCGCGAGCTTCGCGGTGGTGATGGTCGCGCTGAGGATGCATCGCAAGCTCGATCCGCCGCGCGAACGATCGTCGATGCGGCCGATGATGTCGGCGTTCGGCGAGCCGTGGACGGTGGTGGCTCGCGGCGGAGACATCCGCCCGATCATCATCGCGATGCTCGGCTTCTCGCTCGGCGCGGGGATGTTCTATGCGCTCACGCCGGCGTTC
>JAXDMI010000730.1:0-3291 GCA_034666145.1 Myxococcales bacterium
TGGGTCATTTCGCGCTTCATGACCCTCGGTCCGGAGGGGGTTCATGACCCTCGGTCATTTTGGCTTTTATGACCCTGGGTCGGGAAGCTCGTCATGACCCTGGGTCGGGAGGGTGCTTTCCGTCACGCGCGGTCTGGGGTACCAAGCCGGCATGGCAGCGAGAAGTGCGTCGGATGTGGCGAGGCGGTGCTTGTGCATCGAGCTGCTTCTCCAGCGATTGGGCCTCGAGCTCGACGAGGAAGACGCGGTCGAGGAGCGCGACGCCGTGCGGCGCGCCTGGCTCTCCCGCCTCGGTCAGCTCGGGATCGAGGACACGCTCCTGCCCGAGGAGCGCGCGCTCCTCGAGCGACCGATGGACAAGCTCACCGAAGAGGAGTGCGACCAGATCGAGCGCCGCGTGATCGGAGGGCTCGCGTTCTTGTGGGCGCTCGGTCGCATCCCCTCGCCGCCCGCTCCCGACATGCTCGGCGAGGCGACGGTGCTCTTCGCCGAGCACGGCGTGCTCGGTGACGGCTCGATCTCCGGCGCGAAGGCCGCCGTGGACGGGGCGACGCTGCGCCCCGACGCCGAGCTGAGCGCCGCACTCGCGGCGCATGCGAAGACCAAGGACGAGAGCTTCCTCGGCGGACCGCAGCACATGGTCGCAGCGCTCGTCGTCCAAGCTCTGTCGTGGGTCGAAGGCAACGACGTCGGCGCTTGACGCACGCGCGCGCGGCCTCACCTTGTGGGCCCGAGGTCTCCTCATGATCGTCGCCTGCTCGAACTGCTCGAAATCGAATCGGCTCCCGGCCAAGCGCCTGCACGACAAGGCCAAGTGCGCGAGCTGCAAGACGCCGCTGCTGCCGCTCTCGCATCCCGTGGCGATCGCCAGCAAGCTCGACTTCGACGAGCTCCTCCGCGATGCGCCGGCGCCGGTGCTCGTCGACTTCTGGGCGGCGTGGTGCGGCCCCTGTAAGACCGTTGCGCCGGAGCTCGAGAAGATCGCGGGACGGCGCGCCGGCGAGGTCATCGTCGCGAAGGTCGACACCGATGCGCTCCCCGACGTGGCGGAGCGGTTCGGCATCCAGAGCATCCCCACGATGATCGTGTTCCGGAACGGGAGCGAGGCCGATCGCCTGAGCGGAGCCATGCCGGCGAGCGCGATCGAGTCGCGCCTGTCGCTCTGATTGCACCTATCCTCACGGGGTGCGGGCACAGTCCACATCACTGCTCGGCATCGCGGTGGGCGGCCTCATCGTGAGCTTCGTGGTGCGCGTCATCAAGCGCAGCGCTGCGCATCACGAGGAGAGGCAGCGGCGCCCTCCGGCTGACGCCGACGACCCGCGCTGGGGGCCGGACGAAGGACGCGTGCAGATCGCAGGCAAATCGTGCGCGGGCTGCGGCGATCGCATCACCGTCGCCTTCGAGGGCACGGCGTGCACCTTCGACCTCTGCAAGGCGGCGTGTCACACGAAATGCGTGATGCGCCACGTGGCCGACGAGCACACGCGTCGCGACGACGGCGCCCCGTATCGCTGACACACTCTCTCCCTCCCGGAGGACCTGGCATGTTCGATTTCCTGAAGCGCCGCAAGCACGCGGCCATCGTCGCCGAGCCGTTCCCCGACGCGTGGCGTGAGGTCCTCGAACGCGACGTTGCCTATGTCGTCAAGCTCAGCCCCGAGGAGCGCAAGACGCTCGAAGGCCTCGTCCAGATCTTCGTCGCCGAGAAGAGCTTCGAGGGCTGCGGGGGCCTCGAAATGACCGACGCGATCAAGGTCACCATTGCCGCGCACGCGTGTCTCCTCATTCTCCATCTCGACGTGGCCGACATCTATCCCGGCCTCGATTCCATCCTCGTCTATCCCTCCGCGTATCGCGCCTCGAGCACGAAGCGGGAGGGCATGGTCGTCATCGAGTCGGACGACGCGCGGCTCGGCGAATCATGGACCCGCGGCGCCCTCGTGCTCGCGTGGGATCACGTGCTGCGCAGCGCGCGGCATCTCGGCGGCGACAACGTCGTCCTCCACGAGTTCGCGCATCAGCTCGATGCCCTCGACGGAGCCGTCGACGGCGCGCCGGAGCTCGGCTCGCGGGCCCGTTATGCGTCGTGGGCGCGCGTCCTCGGCGAGGAGTTCAAGGACCTCTCCGAGCGACTCCACCAGGGCCGCGGCAGCGACATCGACAGCTACGGCGCGACGAGCCCGCCGGAGTTCTTCGCCGTCGTCACGGAGATGTTCTTCGAGAAGCCCGGACAGCTCCGCAAACGACACCCCGACCTCTACGCGGAGCTCGTTGCATTCTACAAGCAAGACCCGGCCGGCTCGCCGTAGCTCAGCGGCGACCGCCCGCGGTCGCGAGCACCTTGTCCGGCGACGCAGCCTGCGGATGCCAGAACGCGCCGCCCACCAGCACCGGCGGTGCCTTCTCCTCGAGGCCGCTGTTCACCATCGTGGGTGCGCCGCGGAGCTCATCGACCACGTGATACTGCTCCTTGTAATACTTCGCGAGCCATACCTCGCAGCTGCGCGAGAAGCCGTCGAAGTATTGATACTTCGTGGAGAGCTGGAGACAGTTCTTGAGCGCGGGGTACGCACGATTGTCTTTGTAAGGCTGAGACACGCGATCGATCTCGCCGGTATAGACCTGCTCGAGCTCCGTCCCGTGCCACGCCTTCGGGATCGGCGCGCGCCGGAAATCGTCGACGAAGTCACCCCACATGAGACCGGAGCGCGAGCCCGCGGCGATGACCCACTTCGGCGGCGGCGTCGGCTTGAGGTCGAGGATCTTCGCGTATTCGGGCTCCACCTTCTGGATGGCCGCCATCTTCTTCAGATACCAATCCTTCACCTTGGTATCGACATGGGTTTTGACGGAGGCCTTGTCGCCCGGTCCTTTGTATTCCGGGAACTTCAATGTCTCGACCTCCGCCAGGCGTCGCTCCTCGGCGGCGAAGAACATCGCCTCCCCCACCGCAGCGATGGCCTTGCCGAGACGGCGGTCGCGCTGCGCGTCGTCCTCCGACGGGTAAGCGCCGCGGATCTTCGCCTCCGCAGCCGCCGGATCGGCCCACAGATGCTTCACCTTCGCGTACTCGCTGCGCGCGAGGGCGCCGTTGCCGATTCGTGCATACGCGCGTCCCAGCGTTGCGTGGGCCTGCAGCTGCACGTCGGGAGCAGCACGATCGATGATGCCCATCGACGCGGTGAGCGCTCCCCTCGCCTTCTCCCATTCTTCCTTCTCGGCGTAGTGCGCGCCGATGGCGAACGCGATGCCTGCACTCTGCACGGGCTTGGCGGCGCCGTAGAGCTT
>JAXDMI010000731.1:0-14096 GCA_034666145.1 Myxococcales bacterium
TCGCGGCGGTCAGCGCCGCGTTCGCGGTCGCCTCGTCGCGCGCGACGATGACCGACACGCGCCGGCGCTCCGGATCCTTGTATTCTGCACGATGCGCCTCGAACCAGGCGCGCACGTCGGCTTCGGGGACGTCGGCAGGGGCGGGAGCGTTCTTGCGAGCCTCCGCGAGCATCGAGTCGCGGAGGATGGCGCGCATCTCCTGCTGGGCGATGGGGTCCTTGTCGTAGCCCTTGGCCGTCGCTTCCTTGGCGAGGAGCTGGACGGTGATCATCTCGTCGAGCAGCTCCTTGCGGCGCTCGGTCGACTGGTAGCGAAGCCGATCGAACTGATCCATGTGCTCGAGCGCGGCCGCGTAGTCACCCAGGGTGATGGTCTCGTCGCCGACCTTCGCGAGCGTCTGCTTCGACTGCTCCGGTGTCAGCGAGGTCGGCTGAGCGTGGCCGGAGTCGGCGACCTCCCCGCTCGATCCATTGTCGCAGGACTTGCATCCGGCCGTCCCGAGCACACCGGCTGCCCCGAAGGCGGCTGCAACGGCGAGCGCGACGAACGCAGCAGACGACGGAGCAAGCGACGAACGACCGGCCTTCACGGCCGCGAAACCTACCACTGCCTCCCCTCCCTTGCACGCCTCCCGCCCCGCGACTAAGGACGCTTCACCATGCGAGACTCGCGCGCCGGCGGCTCGGGCCCACTCTCCGGTCCCCGCCTCGACACGATCGCCCCGCCCCCGCGGGATCCCAAGCTCCGCTATCGGCGGATCATCCTCAAGCTGAGCGGCGAAGCTTTGTGCGGGGCGCAAGGCTTCGGCATCGAGCCGAGCGTCATGAAGACGACGGCCGAGGAGCTCGCCGACGTCTACGCGGCGGGGGTCCAGGTCGGCATCGTCGTCGGCGGAGGCAACATCTTCCGCGGCCTCAAGGGCGCCAGCGCCGGCATGGACCGCGCGCAGAGCGACTACATGGGCATGCTCGCGACGGTCATGAACTCGCTCGCGCTGCAGGACGCGCTCGAGAAGTGCGAGGTCCCGACGCGCGTGCAGACCGCGCTCGAGATCCGCTCCATCGCCGAGCCCTACATCCGTCGTCGTGCGATTCGCCACTTCGAGAAGGGGCGCTTCGTCATCTTCGCGGCCGGCACCGGCAACCCGTATTTCTCGACCGATACCGCCGCTGCGTTGCGCGCGATGGAAGTCCACGCAGACGCCCTCTTCAAGGCCACCAAGGTCCAGGGCATCTACGACAAGGACCCGGTGAAGTTCTCGGACGCGACCAGGAACTCGAACATGACGTTCGACCGCTTCATCAACGACCGGATCGGCGTGATGGACTCGACGGCGGCCACGCTCTGCCGCGACAACAACATGCCCATCCGCGTCTTCAAGCTGACGGAGCCGGGCAACATCAAGCGCGTCGTGTTCGGCGAGCCCATCGGCACGATCGTCGAAGGCTGAAGCTTCGCTCGCTGACGCGCGCTCAGGCGGGGCGGCGGAACGCGGTCTTGGCGGTGTGCTGGCGGGTCGGCATCTCCCACTCGGAGACGGTGCCGCGGTGCGCGTTGAACTGCGCCTGCGCCTGCGCGGCGCGCTGGCGACGAAGCGCGGTGCGCGCATGCAGCAGATCGTGCTGGAAGTCGGCGGCTGATGCGTAGCGCGCGCGCGGATCGCGCTCGACGGCGCGCGCCACGATGCGGTCGAGCGCGACCGGGATGTCCGGGCACGTCAGGCGAACCGACGGAAGCGCCTTCGTGAGCACCGAAACGAGGACCGCGCGCGCATTCGCGCCGGGGAACGCGCGCGTTCCGGTGAGCCCCTCGTAGAGCATGACGCCGACCGCGTAGAGATCGATCCGGAGATCGAACTCGCGACGACCCGAGGCCTGCTCGGGCGCCATGTACTCGGGCGTGCCGACGACGGTGCCGACACGCGTCAGCGTTCCGTCGTCGAGCGGCTGCTCGGCCTTGCGCCGGCACATGCCGAAGTCGAGCAGCTTCACGAGCGGCAGGTGGCCGTGCGGACGGATGATGAAGACGTTCTCCGGCTTCATGTCGCGATGGACGATGTTCAGCGTATGCGCGGCGTCGAGGCCCGAGAGCATCTGCACGGAGAGCTCGATGGCCTCGTCGGCGTCGAGACGACCCATGCGGCTCATGTACGAGCGAAGCGTTTCGCCATAGAGGCGATCCATCACGAGGAACGGAGCGCCGTCCTCCACGGTGCCGGAGTCGATGACGGTGCAGACGTTGGGGTGGTGAATCGACGCGGCGACGCGCGCCTCGCGAGCGAACCGCGCCGCTGCGGCGCGATCGAGGCCGTTGGCCTGGAGGATCTTGATGGCCACAAGACGATCCAGGTGGAGGTCACGGGCCTCGTACACCGCACCGCAGCCGCCGCGCGCCACTTCGCCGAGAATCTCGTAACGGTTCGCGAGAAGCCGGGTGTCCCGGACCATGTACTCGGACCGCGCAAGGGCTGCGTTCGACATGGCGAGGGGTGGTGCAACCGCCATACCGATCGGCGGAGGACGGTGCCCACCGATATTCCGCTCGTTTTCCGGGGTGATCTGGGTCGACCAACGACCGAACCGGTGCCCCCGGCTCCCGTTCTGGTGTCGCTCCCAGGAGACGTCCGGGTCACGCGTGACTGGATCGAGACCGGATCAGCCGATGCCCGAGCCGTCGGCGTCGAGGGCGGTCTTGATCAGGCTCGCAACCTGCACGGCGCTCGACTCCTCGAGCGTCCCGAAGATGGCACGCGCGTCGAGGATGGGCACCGAGACGCTCGCGCACGCCTCTTCGAGCGACTGCGCCGCCGCCTCGTCGAGGCGCACGAGGATCGCCGCGCCCGCGAGCGCCATCGGCCAGAGCGGCGCGTAGACGGGAACGAGCGGCAGCGCCACCACGTCGAGCTCCACGCCGTCACCGAGTCGGATGGTGGCGAGCACGTACGGCACCGGCACCGAAGGCGCCGGCTCCTGCGGGGGGAACGCATCGGCGAGCGACAGGACGGTGTGACCGAAGATGGCGAGCTTCGACGGCGTCGCCGCGAAGACGAGACGCGCAGCTCCTGCGAAGCCCGGCGCACGCGCGCGTGCTGCCGACGCACGGAGGAGGTGCAGCTGATCGGGACCGCAAATCTGGACGCGCGAAGAGCCCTGACCGAGGCGCTTCACGCGTCCGCGTCCGTCGAGCCTCACGATGGACTCGAGGATGGCGGCGTCGGAGTGGGGCAGCTCGTCGAGGATGTCGTCGGCGACGGCGGGCACGCGCAGGCGTGTGAGCACGTGCTGATCGACCTCGGAGAGGCTGTCTGGGCTCGCGCCGTCGACGGCGAGGAGCGTGCTGGTCACGAGATCGCCGGCCTGCGCACGGAGCGCGGCGGCGCGTTCGACGAGCGCGCGCGCCTCGGTCACGAGCGCGCGCGTGTTCTCGTGGATGCGCCGCATGATGGCCGGCGCGCCGGGCGCGAACGTCGCCGTTCCGTCGCGTTCGCCGAGCATGCGTGCGATGGCCTTCTTGCCTTCGAGCCGAACGTACACGGCGTCGGCGATGTCGCCCTCGACGAGGCGCACCTCGCCGGAGCCCTTCGGCGTCGTCACGGTGAGCGTGCCGGAACGTCGCTCGGTCGAGAGCACGACGAGGAGATCGGCGAGCGGCGCGTTCTCGAGCGTGTGCGCCGAAGGAGCGAGGCTCGCGTGGCTGGTGCGGGCTCCTGAGCTCGGGCGCGCGCTGGTGAGCTGCTCGATGCGCAGGACGATGCGATCGATGTCGTCGCGACGTACGCGGCTCTCGTTCGCGGGCTCGCCTTCGCCTTCGCCGTCGCCGGCGTCGTGCAAGACGAGCAGCGGCGGCACCTGCGGGAGCTCGACGCTCAGCGCATCGATGACGCCCATCGCGCCGTCTTCGGGCTCGGCCACGGCTCGCGCCGCGAGCACCACGTCGTAGCCGCCGCTGCGAGCACGCTCGCACGCCATCTGCGAGCCGTTCGCGAGCGAGACGCGGATGCCGCGCTCACGAAGCTTCGCCGCGAGCTGCGCGAGCGCATCGACGTCGTGATCGACGAGGAGGACGCGGCTACCCGGCATCGGCGCTCCCGGCGGCCTGGATGCGCCGCGTGAGGACGTCCGCGAGCAGCGGATCGGCGCAGTGCACGCCGCGGAAGCGCTCACCGATGAGGCGGCCACAGCAGACCCACGCGCCGTGCTCGGCTTCGATCACGATGGCCTCGATGTTGGCGCAGCCCGGCTCGGCGCGGACGTCGAGCACCTTGGGCTGCGCGACCTGGCGCGCCGCCGCCGCGACCCCGAGGCCCGGCTGCAGCGTGGTCATCACGCACGTCTCTCCGCCGCGCAGCGCCTCGCGACACGCGCGCGCCACGAGCGCGAAGAGCGCCGAGCCGGCGACGTCGAGCGGATAAGGAGAGCGAGGCCCGGCATCGAGCATGGGCCGCGCGATGAGAGCGTCGACGACCTCCTGCAGGGGCATCGTATCGAGACCGAGCGTGTGGACGGGCGAGCGGCTGTCGTCGTAGGCGCGCGTGCGCGCGGCCTTGATGAGGCGCTTCAACGTCGAGCCGTCGTGCGGGAACGTGGAGACACCGACGCAGAGCGTTGGCCCTTTGCTACGTGGTCCCTCGGCGCGCGCGACGTTGCCCTTCGGTCGCGCACGACGCTCGCCCATGAGCCGCGCGAGGATGCGACGCCGACATGAATGGGCGCCAATGCCGGTCGTCTCGGGCAGGAACACGAGGAGATCGCCGTCCTCGGTCCCACAAAGCGCGTCGGTGTTGCGGACGATGTCGGCGATCTCGAGCGTCGCTTCTTCGCGCCGGTTCGGACGATCCGGACCAGGCAACGTGATGGCGATGACGCTCGCGCGACGGTCGTGTCGCGACGCGAGCGTCAGCATGCGATCGGCGACGGTCCGGAAATGACGGGGCGGGAACACGCGGACGCTCTCGTCGACCTGGTCGTGACGATCGACGAGCGAGAGCATGGCGGCGGCGAGATCGGCGACGCTGGCGATCTCCGCCTCGGACGACGCGGGCACGTTCTCGAGGACGAGGATGCCGAGCTCACCACCGCCGGTCACGAGCGGCACGACGCGCGCGTGTCGTGCCTGCACGAGGCGCGAGAGGTCGGCGGGCTGCGACATCGCCGGGAGATCGAGCGCGCTCCCCACGGCAGCGAGGCGAACGCGCTCGCTCTCGGAGTCGCCGAAGGTCGCGTAGAGCGCGACGCCGCGAGCTCCGCTGATCTGCGAGACGCCGTCGACGATGGCGCGAACGGCATCGGATTGCGCGGCGCCGCGCGCGAAGCGGACGAGGCGATCGTAGGTCTCGAGCTTCTTGCGCTCGCGTCCGAGCTTCTCCTCGAGGAGGTTCACCTGCTTGCTACGCACCGCCTCGGCCTTCACGTCGGCGAGCGCGCGAGCCAGCGCATCGCCGTTCGGCGGCGAGACGATGACGCCGGCGGCGCCGAGCGAGAGAGCCTCTGCGCCGCGCTCGAGCGCATCGGGCGACACGATGGCATGCAGCGCGACGCCCGGGCAGATGCTCGGCAGGTGATGACAGAGAGCGAGGGCCGCACCGCCGTCCGAGGCGAGATCGATGAACGCGACGTCGACGGGGACCGCCGACGCGCTCGCCACGGCGGCGTCGATGGAGGTGGCGCGCTCGAACGCATCACCTTCCTCGCGGATCACGCGCTCGACGGCCTGCGCGACGTCCTCGTCGTCGATCATGATGAGGACGCGAAGGGGTCCCTCTCTCATGCGGGCACCTCACGAGAGGAGGCGTCGCCTGAAGACACTTGACCAGAAAACACGTGGCGCGCTGGACCGCGCATGATGGCGTGACCATCCTCGCGCATCGTCACCGAGAGCGGTCCGCCGGGCAGGTTCACCATCACCTCGTCACCGACGGCAACGAGACCGCGCGCGACGCCCACCGCGACGGTGGCGCAAGCGCCGGTCCCGCACGCGTGCGTGACGCCGACGCCTCGCTCCCAGACGACGAGATCGACGGCGCCCTTGCGATACACGGCGAACTCCACGTTGGTGCCGGCGGGAAAGAGCGAATGCGTCGCGAGACGCGGCCCGACGGCATCGATGACGGCGCGGGTGGCGGCGCGCGTGGTGATGGCGTGCGGGTTGCCTGCGTCGGCGAGCGAGAGCTCCCACGGATCGCGTGCGCCGCGATCGTCGAGCTCGACGGTGACGTTCCCCGTCACGCGTACGACGCCCATGTCCACCGTCACGAGGCCACGGCCGCCCTCGTCGTCGACGACGCAAGGCTTCAGCCCGGCGTCGGTGTCGAAGGTGACCTCGCCCGAGTGGCGCCCGCGAATGCGTGCATGATGCAACACCGCGCAGCGCAGGCCGTTGCCGCACATCTCGGGGACCGAGCCGTCGGCGTTGAGCACCTTCATGCGCGCGTCTGCGCCGCTCGACCGCGGCGGAAGCACGAGAAGGACACCGTCGGCGCCGATGCCGAAGCGACGATCGCAGAGCTCGCGCGCGAGAGCCGGCGTGACCGCGTCGTCGCGGTCGGCCTCGACCAGGACGAAGTCGTTGCCGAGGCCCTCGTACTTGTGGAACCCCAAGCCCATTTGCGCAAGAAAGGCTAACACGGGACCGAGGTCACGCGCTGAACGCGGCGCGCAGGCGCCTCTCGATCTCCTCGGCGGAGAGGCCGGTGACTGCCACGAGCTTCGCGCGCGACGTGTCGCCGCGGACGAGCTCGATATCGCGCCTGGGGACAGCGAGCACCTTCGCGACGAACCGGACGAGCTCCTCGTTCGCGGCACCGTCCACGGGAGGGGCCGCCAGAGCGATCTCGACGGCATCGCCCCGCTCTCCGACGATCCGGCTCTTCTTGGCGCGCGGCTTCGCGTGGACCTCGAAGCGGATCGCTCCGTCTTTCTCCACGAGCTTCATCGCGCCTTCTGGCAAGATAACCGAGCATGTCGCGCCTTCGCTGGATGACCGCTGGCGAGTCGCACGGGCCTCGGCTCGTCGCGCTGGTCGAGGGCATCCCTGCCGGTCTCCCCCTCCTCGCCTCCGACATCGACGAGGACCTCGCCCGCCGGCAGCGCGGCTACGGGCGCGGGGGTCGCATGAAGATCGAGACCGATCGCGTGGAGTTCGGCGGCGGCGTGCGCGACGGCGCAACCCTGGGCTCGCCCATCGCGATGACCATCGTGAACCGAGACCACCAGAACTGGCTCGATCGCATGTCGCCGGGCCCCCTTCCCGCGCCTGCCGAAGCGCTCACTCGCCCGCGGCCCGGCCACGCCGACCTCGCGGGCGGCATCAAGTACGACCGCTCCGACCTGCGCGACGTCCTCGAGCGTGCGAGCGCCCGCGAGACGGCATCCCGGACCGCGGTGGGCGCCGTGGCCAAGAAGCTCCTCGGCGCGGTCGGCATCGACGTCTTCGCGCACGTCGTGGCCATCGGTCTCGTGAAGGCCGCGCCGCAGCACCTTCCGCCGGCCGAGCTGAAGGCGCGCGCTCGAGCGTCGGATCTGGCGTGCGTCGATCCCGAGGCCGAGGTCTTGATGAAGGACGCCATCCGCGAGACCGCGCACGCGGGCGACACACTGGGCGGCGTCTTCGAGGTCGTCGCCACCGGCGTTCCGACCGGGCTCGGCGCGCACGTCCAATGGGATCGCAAGCTCGACGGGCGGCTCGCGCAGGCCCTCATGAGCATCCAGGCCATCAAGGGCGTGGAGGTCGGCGACGGCTGGAAGGCGGCCGAGTCGCGCGGCTCGCAGGTCCACGACGCCATCTATTACGACGCCGGGCTGCGACGTTTCACGCGCCACACCAACCGCGCCGGCGGGCTCGAAGGCGGAATCTCCAACGGCGAGTCGGTGGTGTGCCGCGCCGCGATGAAGCCCATCGCCACCTTGAAAAGGGCGCTTCCCAGCGTCGACATCCGCACGAAGGAGGCCTTCGACGCCGCCCACGAGCGCAGCGACATCTGCGCGGTGGCTGCCGCCTCGATCGTGGGCGAGGCCATGGTCGCCATCACGCTGTGTGACGCGCTCCTCGAGAAGTTCGGCGGCGATTCGCTGCGGGAGCTGGTGCGAAACGTCGAGGGCTACCGCGCGCAAATCGAGGCGTTCTGATGAGCGCGCCGGCGAGCACGAAGCAGGGCTTGCGGCGGCCGCTCGTCCTCAGCGGCTTCATGGCGACCGGAAAGAGCACGGTCGGTCGCATCGTCGCCGCGCGCATGGGGGTGCCGTTCGTCGACACCGACGAGGCGCTCGTCGCGCAGAGCGGCAAGAGCATCGGCGAGCTGTTCGCCACCATCGGCGAGGCCCGCTTCCGCGAGAACGAGACGCAGCTGGTGCTGCCCATGCTCGACGACCCGACCCCGCGCGTCATCGGCTTCGGAGGCGGAACGGTCACCGTCCATCGCGTGCGTCACAAGGTACTTGAAAGGGCCACAGTGGTGGTGCTCACGGCCACGGCCGAGACCATCGTGACCCGCGTCGCTTCACTAGCCGAGCGTCCCAACCTGCTGGCGGCGTCGCCGCTCGATCGCGCGCGCGACCTCCTCGCGCTCCGTCGCGACGTGTACGCGGAGAGCCACGGCGCCGTCTCCACAGAGGGACGCACGCCCGAGGAGATCGCCGACCGCGTGCTCGCCATCGCGGAGCTCGACACGCTCGCCATGCCGCTCGGGCACCGCTCCTATGTCGTCGAGCTGGCCGACGGCGCGCCGGAGCGCCTGACCGCCGCCCTCGAGGAGCTGGCGCCGTCCTCGGTCTTCGTCGTGACCGACGACAACGTGAACGCGGCGCGCGGCGCCTGGCTGCAGCGAGCGCTGAGCGCCATGAAGGCACCGCATCACGTCGTGTCGATCACGCCCGGCGAGCAGAGCAAGACGCTCACGACGGTGTCGCGCCTCTGGGACGAGATGCTGTCGCGCGGCCTCGACCGCGATGCCGTCGTGCTCGCGTTCGGCGGCGGCGTGGTCGGCGACCTCGCGGGATTCACGGCATCGACGACGTTGCGCGGGATTCGATGCGTGCAGATTCCAACTAGTTTGCTCGCGATGGTCGACTCGTCGGTGGGCGGCAAGACCGGCTTCGATCACGCCGCGGGCAAGAACATGATCGGCGCGTTCTTCCAGCCGAGCCGCGTCCTCGTCGACCTCGAGCACCTCACGACCCTTCCGCCGCGCGAGCGAGCCGCCGGCCTCGCGGAGGTGGTGAAGATCGCGCTCGTACAGGACGCGTCTCTCCTGGAGCTCCTCGAGCACACCGCCGATAGCGTGCGCGCCGGCGACCGCGATGCGCTCCGCCCGGTGATCCGCGCCGCCATCGAGGCGAAGATCCGCGTCGTGCGCGACGACGAGCGAGAGAGCGGCGCGCGCGCGCTCCTCAACCTCGGCCACACCGTCGGTCATGCGCTCGAGGCGCACGCCGGCTACGCGCGACTCCTTCATGGAGAGGCGGTCGCGATAGGAACGGTGATCGAGCTCGCGGCGACCGAGCGCCTCGGGCTCACGCCCGCCGGGACCTCCGCGCGCGCAAAGGCACTCTTCGAGCGCCTCGCGTTGCCGACCGAGGCGACGCGCACCGAGCTGACCGGCGCGTGGCCATTCGTGCTGTCGGACAAGAAGCGCGCTGCGACGACCTTGAAGCTGCCCGTAGTCACGTCCATCGGCGCCGGTGCGGTCGAACCGCTGGCGATTACGGCTTTGCGCGACGCCGTCCTCGCGTAGCCATTCGTCGCACGAACGAACACAGCCGTTCGGCTGGCGATATACCGCCCAGAATTTGGCTGTCTCGCTCGGCACCCGATACGCTTCCTCTCACGGCTACCAACGCAGGATCGAGGTCTCCTCTTTCCACGCCAGGTAGCGCGCTTTTCATTCGCGGAGGAGTGGGTCCATGAAGCGGATCTGGGGTCACGTCGTCTCGATGGTCGTCGTCGCATTGGCCGCAAGCGCGGTCATGCCGGCTTGCGCCACGAACGATCAGTCAATCTTCATTCGTTCGGCGCTCGCGCCGTCGGCGAACCGCCAGATGAGCGGTTGCGTCTACACGCCGGACCCCACCCAGACCGTGCTCTTGGAGGCCCACGCCGATCTCGGCGTCACGGACAGCTACCAAGCCGTCCTGCTCGTGGGCAATCAGCTGACGCCGCGCGGCGATTCGCTGAGCAATCGGGCCGAGAGCAACCGCGTCCACATCAACGGCGCGATCGTCCGCGTCACCGAGGCCAACGGAGCGCTCATTCGCGAGTTCACTTCGCTCGCGACGGGCTTCGCGGACGCGGCAAGCAACGGCACGCCGGCGTACACGAACATCGGCGTGATCGCGCTGGACGCCCCAACGCGAGAAATCCTCCTTCCCCAGCTCCCGAACCGCGTCGTCTCGAAGACGATCTTGATCAACATCAAGGCGTTCGGCACGACGCTCGGCGGCAAGGACGTCGAGAGCGGCGAGTTCCAGCTCCCGATGCAGGTCTGCAACGGCTGCCTGGTCACGTTCGCGGGGGCCAACGACGACACCGCGACGGTCCAGCCGAACTGCCTGAAGGCTCCGGCGATGGCGCTGACGCCGGCGACGTCGCCGTGCTTCCTCGGCCAGGACGAGGCCGTGCCGTGCACCCTCTGCGTCGGCACCCGCCCGGCGTGCGACCCGACGAAGCTGAATCCGTAGAGCCGCTTCGCAGCGCGCAGGTGAACCGCGATGACGCCGTTGCCCATGGGTGACGGCGTCTTTGCTTTTGTGCGACAACCGTCGCGATGACACGCGCGCGAGCGGAGCGTCCGGACCTCGCCCGACCATCCCGCGTCTTCGTGGGGCTCACGGCGCTGGCCACGGCGGCCTGCATCCTCGCGGCGACAGCCACGGCCCACGCTGCGCCGCAGATCACCGCCGGCGCGACCACGGGCCTCGCGCTCACGGATGCCCGCGCAGAGAACGGTCCGCGCGCCGCGTATCACCTGGGTGCGCGCCTCGATCTCCTGTTCCTCCGCGAGGCGCCCCGGGACATGGCGATCGGACCGTACGTCGATGTGGCGACCGCGGCGTTCGACACCTTCGAGACTGGTGGCGGCATCGCGTGGCTCGTCCCCACGGGAGCGACGGCGTTCGTCTTCTCGGGCGGCGCCTTCGGGCGCACCAGTCGCTTCGGTTGGGAGCCGGGCGTGGCAGGCACGATCTTCTGGGGCTCGCGCAGCTACAACTTCCACTCCGCGTACGCGATCGGCGTTGGGCTCTTCGCGCAGGGCCGATACGGCCTCGGCGACGGTAAACAAGCCGACGCCATCGTGGGCGTGCAGATCGATCTCGAGTACCTCGCGTTGCCCTTCGTGCTCGCGTACGAGGCCATCGCGCACTGAAGAAGTGCGAAGCGCGGAGACGTCGCGAACGGCCCGGTCGGGGTGGCCGACCCTTAGGGCTGTGTTACCTTCGCCGCGCATGGACACTCGCCCGGTGCAGCTCAAGATCGGTGGCCAGAGCTACAAGGTCGTGAGCTCCGCGGACGAGGTGGAGCTGCAGCGTCTCGCCGACGCCGTGAGCGCGAAGGTCGCCGAGCTGACCCCGCGCGGGAAGACGGCGCCGCCGCAGGCCGTACTGCTCGCCGCCATCGCGCTCGCGCACGAGCTGGAGCAAGAGCGCGCTCGCCGCGTGTCGCTCGAGCGCAAGACGCGCGACATGCTTCGTCGTGTGCTGGTTCGCCTCGACGACGCGCTCGACGGCGGCTGAGGCCGTCGACTACCCAGAACGCGGACCGCGGGACGCCGTGCTAAGGAACGCGCGCCCACGGCTGAAAGCTTGAGTAGGTCGGGTCAGGGCGGACGTTTCACGTGAAACACACCATGGCTGTCGACCCTCTCGCTCACCTGGCCGGTCACCTCGCGCAGCTCGAGAGCGACGGCCTGCGCCGCCACGCGCGACCCGCGACGCGCCCCGGTACGCTCTCGTTCTGCTCCAACGACTACCTCGGTCTGGCGAGCCGAGCCGCGCCGCCGGTGGCGTCGGGCTCCGGCGCATCGCGGCTGATCGCGGGCGAGCGCGACGAGCACCGCCGACTCGAGCGCGCCTTCGCGACATGGCTGGGCGTCGAGGACGTGCTCGCGTTCTCGAGCGGCTACGCCGCGAACGTCGGCGCCGTGTCGGCGTTGGCGAATGCCGGCGACCTCATCGTCAGCGATGCGCTCAACCACGCCTCGCTCATCGACGGAGCTCGCCTGTCGCGAGCTCGCGTCGCGGTGGTGTCCCACGGGGACCAAGCTGCAGTCGAGCGGGCGCTCGCGTCGCGCAGCGAGGCCCGCGCCTGGGTCGTGGTCGAGAGCTACTACAGCATGGACGCCGACGGCCCCGACCTCTCCGCCCTGCGCGCCCTCTGCGACGCCCACGGCGCCGCGCTGTACGTCGACGAGGCGCATGCGCTCGGTGTGCTCGGACCCTCGGGCCGCGGGCGCTGCGCGGAGGCCGGGGTCATGCCGGACGTGCTCGTGGGCACGCTGGGAAAGGCCTTCGGGAGCCAGGGGGCGTTCGTGGCGGGACGCACCGTCGTGCGCGAGTGGCTCTGGAACCGAGCTCGTTCGTTCGTCTTCTCGACAGGCCTCGCGCCGGTCTCGGCCGCCGTCGGCGTGCGCGCTCTGCAGGAGGTCATCGAGCATCCCGAGCTCGCCGATCGCGTCCGTGATCTCGCAGCGCGACTCCGCGCCGGTCTGATCGCTGCGGGCGCGGTCGAGCTGCCGACCCTTCCTGGAACCGCGGAGGGAGAGAGAGCGCCGCCGCGCCTCCTAGGGTTCGGTCACGTCGTTCCGGTCGTGCTGGGGACGCCCACACGCGCCCTCCGCTGGGCAGCGTGGATGCGCGAGCGCGGCGTCGACGTCCACGCCATCCGGCCGCCGACCGTGCCCGCAGGGGCTTCGCGGATCCGCATGACGGTGACGGCCGAGCATCGCGAAGAGGACGTCGACCGGGCCATCGACGCATTCACCTCCGCCGCGCGAGCGGATGCGGGAGCACCGGTCGAGCCGTGACCGCCCCCCTCGTGGTCGTGACCGGAACCGGCACCGGCATCGGGAAGACCCACGCTGCCGTCGGGCTCGTCCTGGCGTGGGCACGGCTCCTCCGCGAAGCGGGCCTGGAGCGGCCGGAGGTGGCGGGGCTGAAGCCCGTCGAGACCGGTGTCGTCGACGGCGCGACCACCGACGCCTCGACACTTGAACACGCGTCCACGTTTCACGTGAAACGGTTCCCGCCCCCTTACATGCTCGCGCGTGCGGTCTCCCCGCATCTCGCCGCGGCCGACGAGGGCCGAACCATCGAGCTCGCGCCCATTCGCGACTTCGTGGCCGCGGTTCGTGCGGCGGCGGACGCCGTCGTGGTCGAGCTCCCGGGCGGACTGTTCAGCCCTCTCGGGCCGCAGCTCGACAACGCGGATGTCGCACGTGGCCTCGCTCCGGATGCGCTGCTCCTCGTCGTCCCCGATCGCCTCGGCGTCCTCCACGACGTCGCGGCGGCTACCCGCGCGGCGCATGCGAGCGGTCTGTCGATCACCGGCATCGTGATGGTCGCCCCCGAGCACGCCGATGCGTCGACCGGAACGAACGCGGTCGAGCTCGCTGTGGTCACCGACGTCCCGGTCCTCGCGCAGCTACCGCGCGCCGACGTCGCGACGCTCTCCGCGCGCGCCGACCTCTCCGCGATCCTCGGCGAGCTCGTCAGGACGAGGACGCCGTCGCCCGTTCGTCCCTGATCCGTCCTCGATCGAGCACCACGCGGACGTCGCCCGCCGCCTTCGCAAAGACCTCGTCGTGCGTGATCACCACGACGACGGCACCGCGCTCGGCCTCGGCGCGCACCACGCGCTGGAGGTCCTCCACGCTCTTCGCATCGAGCCCCGTCGTCGGCTCGTCGAGAAGCAGCAGCTGCGGCTCGTGCACGAGCGCGCGCGCCAGCGCCACGCGCTGCCTCTGTCCACGCGAATAGGTGCGAAAAGGCCGCTCCGCGAACGCACCGAGATCGAAGCGCGCCCGCGCCGATTCGAAGGCCGCGTGCGGCGTGATCCCGTGCAGCTTCGCCGCGAGCTCGATGTTCTCGCGCCCCGTCAGGTCCGCATAG
>JAXDMI010000732.1:0-4688 GCA_034666145.1 Myxococcales bacterium
GGGAGGTAGCGCAACCGGTGCGACCGGCACGGGCACCACGGGCGCAGCGACCACGGGCACGGGCACGAACACCAAGACGAAGAAGAAGCCGGCGAAACCGGCTACGCCCGGCGGCGGCACGAAAGGCAAGGGCACGACGGGCGGCGGCGCCACGAAAGGGACCGGCACCGGTGGCACCGGCACCGGCGGGACCGGCAACGCCGACCGCGACGCCGGCATGCACTGTGTGCTGCCCGACGGCGCACCGACGGCCGCGTCCCGTGAGGGAGGCGGCCGTTCCTGTCGCCGAAAGGAAAAAGCCTGGTCACATGCTGCCGGGCGAGACGGCCGCAGCCACGGCCGAAACGGAGTGGCGCTCGAGCGCGCCGATGCCGGCGGGCCGATAGACGAGCCGCGCGTCCTTTCTCCACCAGCCCGCCTCGGCGGCCACGGGATCGGTAGTGACGCCCTTCGTCGCGAGCTCTCGCGCGACGATGGCGAGCGCCGTGGGACGCGCGCGTCCGCCGCTCACTTCGAAGAGGCCGGGCTCGTAGTGACCACGCTGCTCGACGAGGAGGCTGTCCCAGTCACAAGCGCCGAATGCCGACCACGCCGTGACCCCGCGAACGTCGACGCCGTCGGCGCGCGCATCGATAGAGGCGAGCCAAGCCTCGTTCAGCCAGCGAACCTGATCCTCCGGCGTGCAGGCGAGATGCACCTCGGTCAGCGCGAGCGGTAGTCGATAGCGCTCCCACATCTGCTGGATGACGGCCCGATGCCCCGCGATGCCGGCCGGCGCGACGCGCACCGCCTCGACGTCCGCGTAGCCCTCTCGACCGTTGCCGCCGTGGCTCTCCACTGGGTAATCGTGGACATGTTCGTCGAGGAATCGATCGCTCGTGACGTAGTAATTGATGCCGACGAGGCCCGGCGGACACGGGTCGTCGACGAACGACTCGAGGACCCTCGCCGACGCGCCGCGATGCACGAAGAAATCCCATAGCGGATGTCCGCAGTCGAATCGCCCCGTCAGGAGGTCGAGGCTCGAGAAGCGCCGGACGTTCTCGAACGCGGCTTGATACGCGAGGTGAGGCGTACTGAACACGGTCGCAAAGTCTTCGGTCTGTACGAGACGCGCCTCGGGAACGACGGCGCGAATGGCGCGCATCGCAGCGCGTGTCGCCTCGCACTCGACGAGCAGAGCGCGATGGAAGGCCTCGTCCGTGCGTGCGTGCGGATACCAGTGCCCGTAGAGCGCGCTGAACCTCGCGGTCGTCAGAGGCTCGTTGATCGGCGTGTAATCGACGACCCACGGATAGCGCTCGGCAACAGCGCGAGCGAACGCCGCGAGGCCATGCACGAACGAATCGTCGAGCAGGCTCGTCCACCGCGGACCACTTCCGTGATGGACGAGGCCCACGATCGGGCGAATGCCGAGCTCACGGAGGCGACCGAGTCTCTCGTCGGCGAAGGACCAGTCCGCATCCTCGACGCGGCCCGGCGCGGTCCGCTCCCAGAGCACAGGATAACGAACGGCGCTCACGCCCAGCTCGGCCAGCCGATCGAGGTCGTCCAGTCGCTCGACATGGCCGGTCGCAACCAGCTGATCGATATATGCATCTTGCACGCGAACGACGCTGCATTCGACGCCCGCCCATAGCTCGAGGCGCGAGCTCATCGCAGTGGGATGGCGATGCGGCATGGCTGGGGCCTCAGGCGGCGCGGATGCCCGCGACGAGCGGCAACCGAACGCCTTCGAGCTGCTCCACGAGCGCGAGCGCCTGCGCAACCACCTGGTCCATGTTGTAATATTTGTACGTCGCGAGACGGCCGACGAAGTGCACCTGCGGAGTGGCGTCCGCCAGCGCCTTGTACCGACGGTACAGCTCCGCATTTGCCCGCCTCGGCACGGGGTAATACGGATCACCTTCGGCGCGCGGGAATTCGTAGACGAGGCTCGTCTTGGGATGCGTCTGCCCCGTCAGATATTTGAACTCCGTGATTCGCGTATACGCATGCTCGTTCGGATAGTTCACCACGGCCGCCGGCTGACGGACCTCCTGCTCATGGGTCACGAACTCGAACTCGAGGGAACGATACGGGAGCCTTCCGTACCGGTGGTCGAAGAAGCTGTCGACGGGGCCCGTGTAGATCATCCGCCGAAAACGGACCTCGTTCACGATCTCTCGATAATCGGTATTGAGGACGATTCGGATGTTCCGGTTGTCGAGCATTCGCTCGAACATGCGCGTGTAACCGTGGAGCGGCATGACCTGGAACTCGTCGGTAAAGTACCGGCGATCGTGGTTCACACGGGCAGGAACGCGGGCCGCGACCGCGGCGTCGAGCTCGGAGGGGTCCAGGCCCCACTGCTTGCGCGTGTAGTTGGCAAAGAACTTGTCATAGAGCTCCCGGCCGACCTTGCCGACGACGGCCTCTTCGCTCGTGCGCGGATGGGCAATCGATTCGGCGCGCTCGGCGAAGAACGCTTCGATGCTCGTGGCGTCGAGCGCGAGGCCGTAGAGCTCGTTGACGGTATCGATGTTGATCGGAAACGGCAGGAGCTTTCCGTCGACGTGCGCTTGCACGACGTGCTCGTACGGCCGCCACGCCGTGAATTGCGAGAGATACGCGTAAATGCGGCGAGCGGCGGTGTGGAAGATGTGAGGCCCGTACTTGTGAACGAGGATCCCGGCGTCGTCGTAGTGGTCGTACGCATTCCCGCCGATGTGATGGCGCTGATCGCAGAGAACGACGGTACGACCGAGTGACGCGAGACGCTCCGCGCAGACACTCCCCGCGAATCCGGCACCGACGATCAGATAGTCGAACATGGTGCCTCCGAGCCGTCCGCCTTGCTTCGGCGCGCCACGGCTTCGCGGATGAGCGAATGCATGTGACTCCACGTCTTGTCCCACGACGTTCGCGCGACCCAAGCGTGCGAAGACGCGCGCCGGGCCGCGAACGCCGCGGTGTCGCGCTCGGCAAGCGCTGCGTCCGCTGCCTCTGCGAAGTCGCGCGCGGTCTTCGCGATGCGGACGAGGCCCTCCTCGCCGTACGGCCTCACGACGTCGTGGATCGGCGTGGAGATGACGGGCTTGCCTGCGGCGAGATACTCGAGCGTCTTGGTCGGGCTGATGTACCGGGTCGCCTCGTTGAGGGCGAACGGCATGATCGCCACGTCCCAGCCCGCGAGATACGCGGGCAGCTCGTCGTACTTCTTCGGCCCGAGATAGTGGATGTTCGGGAGCTGCGGGAGCTGCGCGGGATCGATCTTCGCGACCGGACCGAGGATGACGAAGTGGTAGCCGGGACGGCTCGCCGCGAGCTGGTGGAGGAGCCCGAGGTCCATGCGCTCGTCGATGACACCGAAGAAGCCGAGCCTCGGCTTCGGAAGAGCGCGCTGATCGTGCGGCTCATCGGCAGACGCAAGCGTGCGCGGCTCGGCGAAGTGGCGCGCGTCGACACTGCTCGGGAATGCGTGGACGCTGCGGTGATGGGCGCGCTTTGCCTCGTAGAGCGACTGCCCTCCGGTGAAGACCAGATCGGCAACGTCGAACAGCTCGCGCTCACGCTCCCGAAGGACGAGCGGCGCTCCGAGGAAGCCGGACAGCTCGTCCATGCAGTCGTAGACGAGCAGCGAGCGACGCAGGTGACGCGCGAAACCGAGCGCCATCGGCGTATAGAGCCACAGCAGCGGATCGTGGATGTGCGCCTCGCGAACGAGCCCATCGAGCAGCATGCGCTGGAGCCGCGCGGTCTCCGGTCCCGAGGTTCCGGGGGGCAGATGCGGGACCACGACATGGAGGTTCGGGGTCACCTCGTCGATGGACAGCCGCCGCGCACGCGCGTCGAAGATGGGCTCCTCGACGAAGAAGACGCGATAGTCACGGGCGCACCGTGTCATCAGATGGTTGGGGCGCTGATAGACGAATCCCCATCGAAGGTGAGAGAGACAGAGGACGTCACCTTGCATTCGCCTGCTCCTCGTTTCGCCGCGACGGCGACCAGACGGTCGTGCACGGCGTATGCCTCGCGCGGAGACGCGACGAAAGGCAGCACCGGCCGCGGCGGCGTGAGGCTCAGGGACGGGTGATCGCCTCCGTGAAGACGGGCAGGCCGCTCCCGAATGTCACGCGCGAGAGTCGCAAAGTGCGAGCGCCACCGGAGGCATAGGACGCCTTCGGTGCGGACCACGCGTGATAGGCCATCAACGTCCCGCCGGCGCCGTCGTCGAAGAACTCCTGGCCGCCCGGCCCCAGCTTCGTCCCCGAGCTCCGGAGCAACGGAGCGTCGAGCGTGACCTTGTTGCACGGCCCCAACGGCTTGTCGCAGGTCGCATATCCAATCGCGTAATCAGCACTTTCGTACCAATTCGCGGAATAGAAGAGGTGATATCTGCGATCGGCGGAGAGCATCGAAGGCCCCTCGATCAGCGGTCTCTCCCATGCTCGATCCATGGTCAGCAGCGCTGTCGGCTGGCCCTGGAGCGCCAGGCCGTCGGCCGTGAGCTGCTGGCCCCAGATGCGCGAGGCATGCGCGCAACGCGCGCTGTTCTCGTCGCTCTTCCAGAACAGGAATGCGTCTCCGCTGGCGTCGACGAAGGGGCTGGGATCGATCGAGCCGCAGAACGACGCTTCATCCGTGACCTGACACACGAACGGGCGCGTCGACGAATCGACATACGGACCCGCAGGGGAGTCCGCGAC
>JAXDMI010000733.1:0-3213 GCA_034666145.1 Myxococcales bacterium
GGCGGATCCTGCCGGAAACCCCGTTCACCGACGTCTACGTCCAGCCTGCGGCGGGCGACTCCGGAACGGCGGTCGGCGCTGCCTACGACGTCTGGCATCGGGAGGCCCAGGGTGCCCGCGGGTTCCAGATGCGCTCAGCCGACTGGGGGCCGGAGTACAACGACGAGTCGTGCGCGGGCGCACTCGCCGCAGCGGGACTGACGGGAACGAGGCTGGACGACGACGAGCTGTTTCCGTTCGTCGCGGGCAAGATCGCAGACGGCGAGGTCGTCGGCTGGTTCCAGGGACGGATGGAGTACGGCCCGCGCGCGCTCGGCCAGCGGTCGATCGTCGCCGACCCGCGCCGCGCCGACATGAAGGACATTCTCAACGCGCGCATCAAGCACCGCGAGCCGTTCCGGCCGTTCGCGCCGTCGGTGCTCGCCGACCGTGTCGGCGAGTGGTTCGAGCAGGACTACTCCTCGCCGTTCATGGTGCTCGTCTACAAGACGCGCGAAGAGAAGCGTGAGCAGATCCCCGCCGTCAACCAAGTCGACGACACGGGTCGCGTGCAATCGGTCGAGGCGGACGTGCTCCCGCGCTACTGGCGCCTGATCTCGGCCTTCGCCGAGCTGACCAGCGTGCCGATCCTGCTGAACACGTCGTTCAACGAGAACGAGCCGATCGTCATGACGCCTGCGCAGGCGATCGAGACGTTCCAGAAGACGAAGATGGACATGCTCGTCCTCGGGAATCACGTCGTGCGCCGGCCTGCATGACGAAAGCCCTCACGCCGATCCTGTTCGTGCACCACCGGCCGGAGCTCGGCGGTGCGCCGACGAGCCTCGTCTATCTCATCGAGCGCCTCGACCGTACGCGGTTCGAGCCCCATGTCTTCTGTCCAGACGGGCCGGTCGCCGAGCTTTTCGAGGACGCCGGCGCGACCGTGCACCGCGGGCGCGTCGCCGGCTTCACCCACATCTGGGCGAGCACCTACGCCGGCAGGCGCTGGGCGCTGCTCGGACGAGAGCTCCTCCGGCTACCGGGGCACCTCAGCGACTTCAGCTCGACGCTCCGCTCGAGGGACTTCGCACTCGTGCACCTCAACGACTCGCCGCTCGTCGCAGCCGCGTGGCTGGCGCGACGCGCCGGAATTCCGGTGGTCTGGCACCTCCGCTCTTCGCTGCCTGAGCGCGAAGGCCCGCTGCGCTCTCGCCTCCTGCGCACCGCGATCAGGCGGCTGTCCAGCGACACGATCGCGATCAATCGCGACGTGAACCGCTCCTTCGGCGCGTCGGGGCACGTGATCGCGAACCCCGTCGACCTCGACCGGTTCGCCCCGGCAGACACCGCGGCTGCGAAGGTTCGGCTTGGCCTCGATCCCGACCGGCCCGTCGTGGCGTTCTTCGGCTTCCTCTATGCGTCGAAGGGCTACCGCGAGTTTCTTCAGGCGGCGGGCCTCGTGCGGCGGCGCGGGATCGATGCGACCTACATCGTTGTTGGCGGCGCCGTGCGCAGTGCGGCGTACTTCAAGACGAACACCGGTCGGACACTGGAGCGCCTTGGCATCGCCCAGGACTTCGAGACCGACGCGCGCGAACTCGTGCATCGCCTCCGGCTCGCCGACAGCGTCCAGTTCCTTCCCTTCACCACGGAAACCGCGAGTTTGTACCAGGCGAGCGACGTCGTGGTTGCGCCGTCGCGTGGCCCGGAGCTCGCTCGTCCGATCCTGGAGGCGTCCGCGTGCGGCTGCGCCGTGATCGCGTCCGGCTCGCTGAGCGGCGCCGGGCTCCTGCTCCCCGGCGAGACCGGCCTAATCGTCCCGAGGCGTTCGCCGGATGCGCTCGCAGCGACGCTCGAACGGCTCCTGACGGACGGCGAGCTCCGCAGCCGGCTCGGCCTGGCTGCGCGCGCACACGCCGAAGAGCTCTTCGATGCAGAGAAGGCCGCCGCGCGGACCTTCGCGGTCTACGACCGGTTGCTCTCGACGTGAGCCGCATCCTCGTCGTCTCGCCGTACCGCACCGAGTATGGCCCGCGGGAGGTCCTGGACCACGTGCTGCGGGCCCTCGTGATGGCCGGCCTCGAGCCCGTCGCGCTGATGCCGCCGGGGGCGCGCCCACCCGACGCGATCGCTGAGCTCGACCTGCCGACCGAGCACGTCGAGCGGCTCGGGACAGTCCCGCGCACCGTGAACCCGGTCCGCCTCGGCAGGTTCGCCGGCGACCATCTCGCCGCGGCGCGGTCGATCACGGAGATCGGCCGGCGACTCGATGCGAGCGCGATCTACTCGATCTCCGAGGCGACGCTGTGCGGCAGCCTCTCGGCGCGGAGCCTCGGTGTACCCGGCTTCGTGCACGCGATCGGCATGTCGATCCAGAGCCCCCGAATCACTGCGAGCGTGTACATCTCGGCGCTGAACCGGATCACGGATCATCTGATCGCGTGCTCGTCAGCCGTCGCGGAAATGTTCGCGCGCTTCAACGTCGCCGACTCGAAGATCTCGGTCGTCCACAACGGCATCTCGGTTGCGCGCGTCGACGAGCGGGCGACAGAGCCGCTCGTCCTCAGCGGAGGCAGGCCGAGGATCGGCATGGTCGCCGCATACGACCCCCGGAAGGGCCATGATCTCTTCGTCGCCGCGGCAGCGCGAATCGCCGCGGCGGAGCCGAACGCGGTCTTCTACTTGATCGGCGGGACGCTGGCGGGGCACGCCGAAAGCCGCCGTTACGAGCAGCACATCGCCGACCTGATCGACGGCCTCGGCCTCAGCTCGCGCTTCGTACACACCGGATACGTGACCGCGCCCGACGTGTACGACTGGATGCGCGCAATGGACGTCATCGTCGTGCCTTCGCGAACGGAGGCGTTCGCCCACGCACTGCTCGAGGCGATGGCCTGCGCGCGCCCGATCGTCGCAACGGGGATCGAGGGCAATCTCGACGCGTTCGTTCACGGGCACTCGGGGCTCTACGCCGACAGCAATCCCGAGTCTGTCGCCGGGCACGTGCTGAGCTATCTCCACGACGCGGACTTCGCGGGCGAGGTCGGCCGTCAAGCACGTGACCGGGTCACACTTCTCTTCGACCTCGCCGCAACCCTGCCGGCGAACGCGGCCGTCGTCTTGGATGCGCTCGAGGCGGCCGGCTCCTCACGCGCGTGATCTCGCGTCAGGCCGGGTTGGTGTACGCGTCGACCAAGATCGCGTCGACGTTCAGTTCACGACACGTTCGGC
>JAXDMI010000734.1:0-18174 GCA_034666145.1 Myxococcales bacterium
GTTCCGCATCTCGCGGCGTGCCTCGAGCCGGCCAACCTGGAGCGAGCGTCGTACGTGGTCGATCTCGACGTCGGTCTCGAGACGACGGAGCGACTCACCATCGGCATCGACGCGGTGGGCATCACCGAAGAGGTGCTCGTCCGCGAGCTCTCGCCGCTCCTCCGCGGCATGGGACCGTTCGCGGGCGCCATCGTTCGCGGCGACGGCTCGCTTCGTCTCGCTCTCGACGTACACGCGCTCGCGCCGCGGGCCCGCGCTCTCGGTCGCGTCCCCGAAGGCCGCGTGAGCGAGCCGCCGTCGCGACCTCCGCCCCCGTCACGTCGTGCTCAGTAGGATCGACGCGCTCGTCGAGGCGGATCTCACGGCCGCCATCGACATCGATCTCGCGTCGTTCGTCCCGAGCGAGCTCGGCATCGGGGCCGAGGCGCCGTCCGCCGTTCGCGAGCGCAGTCTTCGCGAAGAGTTGGTCCGGCCATGGGCGAGGCTCCGCGCTGCGCGCGACGAGCGCGATCAGCTCCTCGGCTACGCGCTCTTCTGGCACGTCGTCGACGAGCTCCATCTCCTCAACGTGGCGGTCGCGATCCCCGCCCGCCGTCAGGGCATCGGCCGTGCGTTGATGCACGACCTCGTCGCCTATGCCCGCGCGCATTCCGTCGTGCGTATCCTCCTCGAGGTCCGTGCCGGAAATGCCGGGGCCATCGCGCTCTACGAGCAGCTCGGCTTCACGCGCTTCAACGTGCGCGAGCGCTATTACGCCGACGACGAAGATGCGATCGAGATGTCCCTGGTGCTCTGAGCGCGTTGGCAAAGTTGGCCCACGACGCCCAAGTCGAACAACCCTGAGGCATGGATAAGGTCGCCGTTCGGGTCTCTGGGGATCCTTCGTTCTTCGACGAGGTCACGACCGAGGCCGCCCGCCTCGATCGCTCACCGAGCTGGCTGCTCGGCTTCTGCCTCGGCACCACGCTCCCGAAGCTCGCGTCGTCGATCGTCGTCGCCGAGCCGCGCAACGACGTGCGCGATCCGGGCAAGCGCAAGATGTGGACGTTCTTCGTCCCGCGCGAGCTCATCGAGCACTGCGGTCGACTGGCCGCACGTCTCGGCATGTCGAGCGACGACGTGCTCGCGTACGCGTGGGAAGCGGGTCGCGACACCGTGCGCGCGCTGCCGTCTTCGTAGCGAGGCTACGCGCCTGATAGGTCGAGCGACCGCCTGGCAACGCTCGTGACCAGTGAGCGATGCACTCACTTCGATCTCGGATCGCGGCCAAATTCTGGGTGATTCGCATCACCATGAGTCATCATCCCGGTCGAGGTGCATTCGTGAACAAGCTCTCAATCGCTGCGCTCGCGCTCGTCCTCCCCGCGGTCATCGCCAGCCCGATCTTCACCGGTTGCGGGAGCGAGACGGCAGCCGCCGACACGAGCGATGGAGGCGCCGGTGACGGCGCCGCCTCCGACGGCGATCCGCGCCTCGGGACCGTGTGCAAGATGGCGGGCGGCGCGTGCGCAACGAGCGCCGACTGCTGCACGGCGAACTGCGATCCGACGATGAAGCTCTGCGTCGCGTCGGTCAGCTCGTGTCTTGCGCCCGCCGCCGCGTGCACGACGAACGATCAGTGCTGCACGTTCGCTTGCGTCGGCGGCGAATGCTCCGACAAGCAGTGCGCCGCCGACACCACCGCGTGCACCGCTGACGGTCAGTGCTGCGGAGGCAAGTGCACCAGCGGCACGTGCACGCCGCTCAACGCGACGTGCAAGACGTCCGGCAATCCGTGCGCGGGCAACGGCGACTGCTGCTCGAAGCTCTGTCAGAACGGCATCTGCGGCGACTCCTCGTTCTGCACGCAGAACGGCGATGCTTGCTCGACCGATGTCGATTGCTGCGGCGGTCTCTGCACGAAGGCCGCGGGCGCGACGCTCGGAACGTGTGACGTTGCATCGGCGTCCGGCGCTGGCGGCTGCACGACGGCGGGCACCGTCTGCGGCCCGCAGGGTCCGTGCAATACCAACCCGTGTTGCAGCCGCTCGTGCGAGCCTTACGCGGCCACCGGCATCAGCATCTGTCAGCCGCCGAGCGGCTGTCATCCGACCGGCGAGCTCTGTCAGAAGGACACGGATTGCTGCGGCGCGGTTGGCCTCCCCGACGGCACCGAGGTGACCACGACGTGCAGCAAGGCCGCGGGCGCGACCGTCGGCCGTTGCGATCAGGGTCACAAGTGCAGCCCGGCCGGCTCGATCTGCCGGCTCTCCGCGTTCTCGTGTCAGTCCACCGACCGTTGCTGCTCCGGCACGGTGCAGCAGGTGATGACGAACTGCGTGCAGGACAACCTCGGCATCCCGCGGTGCCTCGTGGGAACCGCTGTAGACTGCACGAATCCTCCGCCGGCCGGAACGGCGTGCGCTTCGAGCGCGGACTGCTGCAACAAGCCGTGCACGCCGAACGCCGCGGGCATCCTCGTTTGTTCCGGCGTCGCATGTCAGCCGACCGGCACGACGTGCACCACCACGGCCGACTGCTGCGCGGGTGAGCCTTGCGTGATCGGCGCGGGCTCGACCACCGGCACCTGCGGCGCGGCGGGTCCGACCGGCGGCGGCGGCGGCGACGGCGGCACCGGCAGCAGCGGCGGCCCCACCGGGGGCGGCGGCACGACGTGCTCGCAGTACGGACAGCAGTGCACCGCCTCGGCACAGTGCTGCAACGCGGTGCCCTGCACGAACGGCTATTGCCTGAGCCCCGTCAACTGACCTTCCGCTCGCTCACTTCGTAGGCGCCGCCGCTGCCGTCTCCGCGGAAGCTGCGGCGGCGGCCGCCTCGTCGATCTCGTGTCGCTTGTCGTGCAAGCGATCGACGCGCGCCATGATCAGCGCCTCCTTCGCGAGCCGCGCGAACAGCGGGCCGAGCACGAAGCCCCATGCGCCGAAGACGGCGAGCCCGCCGAAGATCGACGTCAGCAGCACGTAGGTCGACAGCTCCAGATTCCCGAAGCGCGCGAAGATCGGGCGCATGACGTTGTCGATGGTGCTGATCACGACCACCCCGACCGCGGCCATGATGATCGCCGCCGTCGTCTTTCCCGCGAGCGCGAGGCCGATGGCGACGGGCACCCAGACGAGGGCGGTTCCCACCGACGGGATGAGCGACGCGACGCAGGTGAGCAACCCGAGCACGAGCGCGCGAGGCACGCCCAGCGCGAAATACGTGACCGTCGCGACAGTGCCCTGCGCGAGACCGGTGAGACCGACGCCGACGAACAGACCTTTCCCCGTCTCGACGAACGCCGCCACCAGTCGACGCGTGTGCTCGAGCTCGAGGGGCGCGTGTGTCTCGAGCCAGTCGTACATGCCGGGTCCGTCGACGAGGAACACGTAGACCGAGTAGACGAACACGAAGAGCGAGAGCAGCGCCCCGGTGGCGGCGCCGGCGATGCCACCGAGGATCTGCGCCGCCTGCGCGCCGTGCTCTTGCAGCAGCGCGAAGATCTTCGCGGGCGACTGCAGGAGGCCGCCTCCGTCTGCACCGGTGGCACCGGTCGCGCTCGCCGCGTCGGCCGCACCACCGCCGCCGTTGCCGCCCGACACGATCGCGATCAACGCGCTCTTCGCGCCATGGGACTGGAGCAGGTTCTGGCCGAGCTCGATGGCGCCTCGCGAGAGCGAGACCGTCGAAGCGGCAAGGGGAACGAAGATCAGCACCACGAGCACCACCACGAGCGCGCCCGCCGCACGATGCCGGCCGCCGGTGGCCTTCGCGACCCTGAGCATCAACGGTCGCGCCATCACTGCGACCCAGGCGGCGAGCACCAGCGGCGCCCACAGCGGCAGGAACGTGATCGCCGCGGCGGCAACGAGCGCGACGACGACGAAGCGAAACGCGACCGTTTGCTGGCGCGGAGAGAGGATGGTCATGGCCGCTCGACACTCTAGGCATGACGGCGTTCGGCCGCTGACCAAAGGGCGTCCCTTCCGCTACGTTCCATGTCGACCATGCGTCGTCTTGCCCCGCCCTTCGCGCTCGCCTCCCTCCTCGTCGTTCTCGCCGCGTCGGCGACCGTGAACGCGCAGCCGCGCGACCCGCGGACGGGAGGGGCAACGCCGCCCTCGGTCGCGCCGAGTCCGAGCAAGCCGGCTGCGTCCGGACCGCTCGGCACCGGCCTCGCAGCGCTCGCCGCGAGCGACTACGCGACCGCGGAGACCGACCTTGCCTCGGTGAAGGGCGCCGGCGAGGCCGATGCGAAGCTCGGTCTCGGGCAGGCGGCATTCGAGCAAGGCAAGTACGCCGACGCGGACAAGTACGCGCAAGCAGCGACGGCCTCGGGTGCGCACAAGGTCAACGCTGCCGTGCTGCGCGCCGAGGTGCTCGGCGCCACCGGCAAGAAGGCGGAGGCGATCAAGCTGCTCGCCGGCGTGACGCCGTCCACCGCGAAAGGCGCCGACGTGCGTCGCGCGCGGCTGTTGCTCGGCGAGTACCTGATCGACGTCGGCAAGCGCGCCGATGCCGACGATCCGCTGCACAAGGTCGTCGACGAGTACAACGACGGCACGATCACGTCGGCCGATGCAGAGGGCAACGCGCACGTCGGTCGTGCGGCGTTCCTGCTCCGCAGCCCCAAGGATGCCAACACCGCGTTCAAGGAGAGCGAGCACGCCGACAAGAAGCGCGTCGAGACGTTGCTCTGGGCGGCCGAGCTCTTCCTCGACAAGTACGACGCCGGTCACGCCGAAGAGGAGCTGAAGGATGCGCTCGCCGTCGCGCCCAAGCGCGCCGACGTCATCGTGATGCTCGCGCGTGTGAAGCTCGACCAGAGCCTCGACTTCGACGAAGCCGAGAAGCTCGTGAAGCAGGCCCTCGCCATCAATCCCAAGCACACCGGCGCGCTCGCCGTGCGCGCGGGCGTCGCGCTCCGCGACATGGACATCACCGGCGCCGAGAAGGCGATCGCCGAAGGCCTCGCCGTCGATCCCAACGACCTCGAGCTCCTCAGCCTCAAGGCAGCATCGCGTTTCCTCGATGACGACCCGCGCGGCTTCGAAGCCGCGAAGAAGGAGGTCCTCGCACGAAACGCCCAGTTTTCCCGGCTCTACGGCATCATCGGCGAGTACGCGGAGTGGGAGCATCGCTACGACGACATCGTCGCGATGATGAAGGAGGCGACGAAGCTCGACCCCGACGACGGCAAGGCATGGGCCGAGCTCGGTCTCACCGAGATGCGCGGCGGCGACGAGACCGCGGGCATGGCGAGCATCCAGAAGGCGTGGAGCAAGGACCACTTCAACGTCCGCGTCTTCAACACGCTCAACATGTACGAGAAGGACATCCCGACCGAGTACGAGACCATCGCCGACGGCGTCTTCAAGGTCCGCTACGCGAAGGACGAACGCCCCGTGATGGAGCGCTACGTCCCGCGCATGCTCGGCGAGGCCTTCGCGTCGATGAAGGCGCGCTACGGCTTCGTCCCCACCGTGCCCGTGCAGGTCGAGATGTACGGCTCGCGCCAGACGTTCAGCGTGCGCACGAGCGGCCTCCCCAACATCGGCATCCAGGGCGTGTGCTTCGGACGCGTGGTCGCCGCCATCAGCCCGAAGGCGGAGCCGTTCAACTACGGCAACGTGCTGTGGCACGAGCTGGGGCACGTCTTCGCCATCCAGCTCTCGAAGAACCACGTGCCGCGCTGGTTCACCGAGGGTCTCTCCGAGTACGAGACCATCGCGCGCCGCCCCGAGTGGGCGCGCGAGCTCGACCCCGAGCTCTATCAGGCGATCGTCAGCGGGAAGCTTCCCGGCGCCGTCGACATGAACCGCGCGTTCACGCACGCCACCGACGCGAGCGACGTCACCGTCGCGTACTACGCCGCGAGCCAGATGCTGATCTGGACGGTGGAGCGCTTCGGCATGCCCAAGGTGGTCGAGGCGCTGAAGCTCTGGGGCCAGGGCAAGAAGACGCCCGACGTCCTCAAGGGCGCCTTCGGGATGACCGCCGCCGAGTACGACGCCGGCTATCGCCAGTGGCAGCTCGCGCGCCTCTCTCGGTACAAGAACCAGTACCTGTTCACGCTCAAGGGCAAGGACCTCGACGAGGCGAAGAAGAATGTGCAGAGTGCACCGACCAGCGCCAAGGCGCACGTCGAGCTCGCTCTCGCCCTCGTTCGATCGCGCAAGGCGAAGGAGGCCAAGGCCGAAATCGACACCGCGCTGACCCTCGAACCGAAGAACCCCGACGCGCACTACGTCGCCGCGCAGCTCGCTCGCGGCGACAAGGACCTCGAGACGGCGCGCAAGCATCTCGACACGATGCGCAGCAACGGCAACGACGGCTACGTGATCCACGCGATGCTCGCCGACATCGCCGAGGAGCAGAAAAACGACGTCGCGATGCGCTTCCACTTCGAGGCCGCGTATCGCTTCGATCCGAGTCAGAGCGAGCCGCTGAAGGGCCTCTTCGATCTCGCCAACCAGCAGAAGCGCGAGGGCGACGCGCTCGCCGCGCTCGAGAAGCTCGCGCAGCTGGAGCAGCACGATCGCAAGGTGTGGCGACTGCTGCTCGAGAAGCTCGTCGCCGCGAAGCGCTGGGAAGACGCGCGTCGGATCGGCGAGAGCGCCATCTTCGTCGACGTGCTCGGCGCGCAGACGCACACGCTCTACGCGCGCGCGCTGTCGGCGCAGAACGCGCACGACACGGCGGTCTACGAGCTGGAGTCGGCGCTGCTCTGTCAGGGCAAGCCGCCCGAGAAGGCGACCGCGCACGCGCTGCTCGCGCAAGAGCTCGTCACGCTCAAGCGCAACGCGGATGCGAAGAAGCATCTCGACGAAGCGATCAAGCTCGACCCCGACAACGCCGAAGCGAAGAACGTGAAGATTCCGTAATCGAGCAACGCATTTCGTCGCGCGTGAACACGCCTCTGCACGCGAGCACCCCAAGATGAACACCGATCGTTCTCGGTGGAAGGGAGGCCCGCTTGTCGCGTTGTTCAGCTCTGGTCCGCATCGGCCGCCTGCTCCGTCCTGCGCTGTCTGCGCTCGCGCTTGTCACGGTCGCGCTCGTCGGAGTCGATCCACGGAGCAACGCCAACGAAGCACGAGCTGCGTTACCTCCCGCGCTCGAGCGCGGTGGCTTCATCCGCCGGTCGACCGCGGAGGGCACGCTCACCCCGGAGGACCGACGCCGCTTTCGCGAGCTCGGCCTGGGCAGCCCGCAGTCCGCTGCGGTGATCATCCGCAAGCTGGCGAAGAGCGAAGGCCCGCGTCAGCTCGCTCGTCTCCAGGCGTTGACGCATGCGCCGGCAGGGTTCGCGCCATCCGGAGCGTGTGACGAGATCGTCGCGCAAGGCGAAGCACGTGCATTGTGCACGGGTCACGCGAGCGGTCCCTTCGGCAACGTCGCCGTCCGCATGCCCGTCGCGGCGCGGCTCGGTCAGAGCGCCGACGGCGGCCTGCACCTCGCGCTCCACAACCCGAAGCCGCTCGAGGCGAAGGGCCTCTTCTCGTGGTGCACCGTCGTCCCCGCCGGTCACCTCCAGGTGGCGTACGACCTCTTGCCCGACGGCGACGGCTGGCTCGTCTACGTCCGGGTCGGCGTCGAGATGAGCGCGCACGAGGACTCTGCGAAGGAGATCTCCGACGCGATGCTCCGCCTCGAAGCGTGGCTCACGCGGGAGCTTGCGCGGACCTGACGAAAGGCCCGGCTCGTGATATCTACGGGCATGCCGCACACGATTCCGCTCGAGGTCATCGAGAAGCTTCCCAAGACCGACCTGCACGTCCACCTGGACGGCTCGCTCCGGCTGAAGACCATCCTCGATCTCGCGGAAAAACAGCGCGTCGAGCTCCCGGCGAAGGACGAAGACGGCCTGAAGAAGGCCATGAACCTCGGTGAGAACTGCGGCTCGCTGGTCGAGTACCTGAAGGCCTTCGACGTCACGTTGCGCGTCCTCCAGACCGCCGACGCGTTGACGCGCGCCGCGTACGAGCTCGCCGAGGACGCCGCGAAGGAGAACGTCCGCTACATGGAGGTCCGCTACTCGCCGATGCTCCACACGCGTCGCGGCTTGCCGCTCACCACCGTCGTCGAGGCGGTCCTCGAAGGCCTCCGCTCCGCGCAGGACAAATACGGCATCGAGTCGAACGTCATTCTCTGTGGCATCCGCAACGTGTCGGCCGAGAGCTCACTCGAGATGGCCGAGCTCGCCGTCGCGTACAAGAACCGCGGCGTCGTCGGCTTCGACCTCGCCGGCGCCGAGTACGACCACCCCGCGAAGCACCACAAGGCTGCTTTCCAGCTCGTTCGTGACAACAACATCAACGTCACCATCCACGCCGGCGAGGCGTACGGGCCCGAGTCGATCCATCAGGCCATCCACGTGTGCGGCGCGCATCGCATCGGCCACGGCTGCCGGCTCCGCGAGGACGGCGACCTCCTCCACTACGTGAACGACCATCGCATCGCGCTCGAGTGCTGCCCGTCGTCGAACGTGCAGACCGGCGCCATCCGCGACCTCGCGGGCCACCCCATCAAGCTCTACAAGAACCTCGGGCTGCGCGTGACCGTCAACACCGACAACCGCCTCGTCACGAACACCACGGTGTCGAAGGAGCTCTGGCTCTGTCACACGGAGATGGGCTTCACCTTCGACGACCTCAAGCAGGTGATCCTCAGCGGCTTCAAGAGCGCATTCCTGCCCTTTCATGTGAAGCAGCAGTACCTGCGCCGCGTCAGCGACGAGCTGAACGCGTTCGTGCATACGCAGGCCGAAGAGTCGTCGCGCAGTCTCCATCACGGAGCGGTCGCGACCTCTCCGCTCGCAGCGCCGGCAACGTCGCCGTCACCCTCGCAGCCGCCGCCGGCGACCACGATGCAGATGATGTCGTAGGGGAAGACCGGCCAGGCGTAGAAAGCCTGCCGCCGCTCAGCCGCCCGTCGTTCGAGTCACGGCGGGCAACAGTAGACGTTCGAGATGCCGGTCACGGGAGCGGCGAAGCACTGCGCGTTCGGCGGTCCGCCCGGACAGTCGAACGCCGTCGTGTGGCCCGTGTCGTTCGCGCAGACGCTCTGATCGGTGGCCGACGTACAGGTGCCGATGCTGCCGCTCGATCCGCTGGTTCCTCCGCTGGTTCCTCCGCTGGTTCCGCCGCTCGTCGAGCTGGAGCTGCTGCCGCAGGCCGCCGTGCAGAACTGCTGCTCGCACGCGACGAAGGTCTGCAGCGTGGCCTGACCGTTCGGATGCGCCTGGATGCAGGCGTTGGTGCACTCCTGGCTCGAGCAGGTGGTCGCGCAGGTGAAGATGGCGTCGCACTCGGTCTCGTTGGCGCACGCGACGGTCGACGAGCAACACGACTGCTTGAGGCACGACGTGCAGGAGTCATCGCCCGCAGCTGCCGTGCAGGACTTGGGAACGGTCGTCGCCGTCCCGCCGCCGCTCGCCGTTCCGCTGGTGCCGCCGGTGCCGGTGCCGCCGCCGAAGAGGCCCTTGCCACCGGTGCCCGTGCCCGTGCCGTTGCCCGTCGTCGTGCTGCTGCAGGCGATGACGCCGCAAACGAGGACGCCGCTGACGAGGAGCGTGGCGTAGGTGAGCTTCGCGTGGCTGTGGTTCGGCATGTGGTGCTCCTTTTCTGTAGAGAAGAGTGGCGCGTTTCGCCAGTCTTTCGTGTGCGCGGGAGGTATGTTTGAGGGGCGCATGTCGAAGATCCATCCCAGCGTGAGCGACGTTGCGCAGTCGCGCGTCGGAACGCGGATCAAAGGCAAATGGCGCGTCGACAAGCTGCTCGGCGTCGGCGGCATGGGCGCGGTCTATTCGGCGACCCACCGCAATGGTAGCCGCGTCGCGCTCAAGATCCTGCATCCGCAGCTCTCGATGCTCGGCGACATCCGCGCGCGGTTCGCGCGCGAAGGCTACGTCGCCAACGCCGTGAATCACCCCGGCGTGGTCCGCGTGCTCGACGACGACGAGACCGAGGACGGCGCGGCATTCCTCGTGATGGAGCTCCTCGAAGGCGAGACTGCCGATGCGCGCGCGCGGCGGCTCGGCGGACGACTGCCGCTCGAGGACGCGCTTCTCATCGCCGACGGCCTGCTCGACGTGCTCGCTGCCGCGCACGCGAGCGGCATCGTCCATCGCGACATCAAGCCGGAGAACGTCTTCCTCACGAAGGAGAACATCGCGAAGGTCCTCGACTTCGGGATCGCACGGCTCCGTGCGGTCACGCTCGGCGAAGAGCTCGACGATGGCGCCGAGCCCGGCGACGGCGCCGCTCAGCCGGTTCCGCATCTCCGCACGCGTACCGGCGTCACCATCGGCACGCCCGCGTTCATGCCGCCGGAGCAGGCGCTCGGCCGCACCGAGGAGGTCGATGCGCTCAGCGATGTCTGGGCGGTCGGCGCGACGCTCTTTTCCCTGCTTTCTGGGCGGATCGTGCACGACGCGAAGACGCACATGGAGGTGGTGATCGCGGCCGCCACCGCGCAGGCGAAGTCGCTCGGAGCGTTCGCGCCCGATGCGCCGAAGTCGCTCGTCGAGGTCGTCGATCGGGCGCTCTCGTTCGACAAGCACGATCGCTGGCCGAGCGCCCGAGCGATGCAGCATGCACTGCGCGCGGCATTCCCCGATCGGCAGCGGCAGTATCGAACGTCGGTGCCCGTGATGTCGGTGGCCTCACCCGTGATGCACGGCTCGGAGCCGCCGGTGAGCCTCGGCCTCGGCTCGCAGCCGCCGGCGTCGGCGATCGGCAGCGGGCGCTGGGCCGAGGAGCGCAAGCTCGCCACCGTGGTGTTCGCCGACATCGTGGGCTTCAGCGCCATGTCCAACGACCTCGAGCCGGACGCGGTGCGCGAGCTCGCGAACGCGTTCTTCGAGCCGCTGTCGCGCGAGGTCGAGCGCGAGGGCGGCACGGTGATGAAGTACATCGGCGACGGCGTCATGGCCGTGTTCGGTGTTCCCACCACGCACGAGGACGATGCGTCCCGCGCCGTCCGCGCGGCGCTCTCCATGACCACGCGCGTCCGCGAGATCGCGCGCGAGCGGAACCACGAGCTCGCGCTGCGCGTCGGGATCAACACCGGCCTCGTGATGGTCGGAACGGTCGGCGCAGGCAGCCGCGCCAGCGCGGACATCATGGGCGCCACCGTCAACGTCGCGAGCCGCATCCAGAGCGCGGCCTCACCGGGCGACGTGCTGGTCGGCGCCGCCACAGAGCGTCTCGTGCACGATCGCTTCGAGGTCGAGAGCGTTCCGCCGGTGCAGGTGAAAGGCGTCTCCGAGCCCGTGCTCATGTTCAGGGTGGCACGCGAGCGCGATGACGACGCAGCGAGCTCGGTCCGCCTGCGCAGCGCCTCGGGCACGCCCTTCTTCGCGCGTCACAAGGAGCTCGAGCTCCTGCTGCGGCTCTACGAGTCGTCGACCGAGAACGGCATGCTGCGCGTCGCCGAGATCGTCGGCGAGATGGGCCTCGGCAAGGGCCATCTCTTGAAGCAGCTGCGCATCGCGCTCGGCGCGCGGGATCCCGCGCCCCACGTGCTCCATGCGACGCGCCTCATCGCCGGCGCGCCGCTCGGCTTCGTGGGCAAGATGCTGCGCGCTCGGTTCAACGTTCGCGTCGACGAATCGCCCGAGGCCGTGCGCGGTCGCGTGGTGGACGCGGTGGCGATGGCCTGGACCGGCAACGAGGTCGAGGACGGTCGCGAGGCAGGACGCTTGCTCGCCGATCTCGTGGCACCGACGCCGGTGGCGCCGCTCCTCGAGACGGAGATCTCCACCGATGCCACGCGCACGGTCTCGGCGTTCAGCGACTGGATCCGCCGCCTCGCGCGGCAGAAGCCGGTGGTGATGCTCGTCGAGCAAGTGCAATGGAGCGATCAAGGCTCGCTCGATCTGCTCCAGTACTTGATCAGGGCCCTTCGTCGCGAGCGCGTCTTCCTGGTGATCTCGGCGCGCCCCGAGGCCACGGAGCACGTGCCGGCGTGGATGACCGGCTCGGACATCCGCACGAAGATCGAGCTGATGCCGTTCAGCGTGGAGGTGATGGAGCGCTTCCTCGACGACCTGTTCCGGCAGGTACCGAGTTTTCCGCGCGACGTGAAGCGCGAGATCATCCGGCGCGCAGAGGGCAACCCCGAGCTGTGCAAGGAGCTCGTGCGCCTGCTCGTCGACCGCGGTGCGCTCGCCGTCGACGAGCATCATGTGCCCATGAAATGGGACAAAAGCCGCTCCGCGAAGCTCGATCTCCCGGACACGGTGCGCGGCGTCCTGCAGGCGCGTCTCGACGGGCTCCAGCCGGCGCACAAGGAGATCCTGAAGATGGCGTCGGTCATCGGCCGCGTCTTCTGGGTGGGTGCGCTGCGCGCGGTGTTGCCGCCGGAGCTCTCGTCCGACGAGCTCGCGGCGAGCCTCGACACGCTGCGCGCGCGTGAGCTCGTGAAGCCGCAGCCGTCGTCGAGCGTGTCGGGAGAGCGCGAGCTCTCGTTCGCGACGCAGGCTCTCTGCGACGCGTCCTACGAGCTCGTGCCGCGCGCGCAGTCGATCGTCGCGCATCGCAAGGTCGCCGAGTGGCTCACCGCACGCGGCGAGCTCTGGGAAGGCGGACACGCGAACCTCGCCGCGCATCTCGAGGCAGCGGGTGAGAAGGCTCGCGCGCGCCGGCTCTATCTCAACGCCGCGCGCCACGCCGTGAGCGTGTGCGCGTATCCCGAGGCGGTCGGCTTCTTCGATCGCGTCGGTCTCTTGTGGAACGCCGAGACCTCGAACGACGATCGCATCGCGCGCGCCGGCGTCCTCCGCGAGCGCGCGGTCGCCGAGAGCCGTACCGGTCGCTTCGAGGAGGCCTTGCGATCGCTCGACGGCGCAGAGGCAGATTTCCGCGCCGCGGGCGTCGCCGAGGACGACGCGGTCCATGCGTGGGTGCTGCTCGAGCGAGGCTCGGTGCTCAAGGAATACGGGCGGATCGTGGAGTCGATCGACACGCTCTCGCGCGCCATCGAGATGTGCCGCGCGCAGCCCGCGCCCAGCGTGCTGCAGATGCGTGTCTACGGTGCGCGTGCGTTCCAGCTCGCCACGAAGGGCGATCGCGAGCTCGCGAAGAAGGACGTCGAGGAGGGCCTCCGGATCGGCACGCTCCTCCACATGCGTGACGCGGCTTGGTACGTGGCGATGGCGCGCCTCAAGGACGCGGACGGATCGATCTTCTTCTTCGGCGGAGACCTCGCCGGTGCCGAGGAGGCGTTCAAGGCATCGCTCGAGCTGAGCGAGCTCGCCGGCGATACGCACGGCATGCCCGACGGCCTCGTGAACCTCGGCGGTGTCGCGTACACGCGCGGCGATCACGCGGCGGCGGCGGTGTATTACGAGCGCGCGCTCGCGGCGGCGAAGAAGGCTCGCTGGACCGCGCGTGAAGCGGTGGGCCACTCGAACCTCGGTCAGGTGAGGCTCGCGCTCGGAGAGCACGAGCTCGCGGCGCAGCATCTCGAGATCGCGTGTCGGCTCGGCGAAGAGGGCGGCTACCTCGACGTCCTCGCCGACAGCGCGCGCGCGCTCGCAGAGGTGGAGCTCGCGCGCGGCGCGATCGATTCGGCGATCGAGCACGCGGGGGCGGCCGTCGGGCACGCCGAGCGATCGAAGACGCCGACCTTCCTCGCGATGGCGCACGCCGTGGCGATGGACGCCTGGCTGGCCAAGCTCCATCGCGATCGCGATCGGACCGCCTTCGAGAAGGCGCGTCATCACAAGGAAGAGGCTTGTGTCATCCTGCGCCAGATTGGCCAGGCGCACAGCGCCGAGACCATCGCGCGCCGGTTCGGACAAGGAAGCAATGCCACGATCGACGCGTAGGATGGCCTGTCCATGATTCGCTCTCTTGGCTTCGTCTCCGCCGTTTCCGCCTTCGTCCTCGCCGCGCTCACCGCCGTCGCCGCGGGCGGATGCACCGGCTGCAGCAGCACGGATTCCAAGGGCCCAGGCGGGGCCGAGCTCGGCGTCACGTGCTCCTCGACCACCAGCGCGAGCGACGCCGCCTCCGCGCGCACCGCCCTCGCCGGCGCCGGAGCCGGCACGTGCGTGGCGTTGCCGGCGGGCAGCTACGCGGGTCCGTTCACGGTCCCCGCGGGCGTGTCACTCGTGGCACAGAACGGCGCGCGTGCCACGATCACGGGTGGCACGGCACAGGAGCCGGCCGTCACGCTCGGCGAAGGCGCGAAGCTCGCGCTCGTCGATTTCGTCGACACCGCCGGCGTCGCCGTCGCGGTCCGCGGCGCGAACGCGCTCCTCGCCAGCGTCACCGTGACGGGCGCGAAGAACGCCGGCGTCGCGGTCCTCTGTCACGACGCGCCGAACGTCAGCTGCGCGAGCGGCACCATCACGATGACCGACGTCACGCTCGCGAAGAGCACGCTCGGTCTCTGGGTCTCCGGCGCGCACATCGCGTGGAAGGGTGGCTCGAGCTCGAGTCATGCCGGCAGCGCGCTCGCGTCCGCCGCAGGCGTCATCGCGCAGGACGGCGCGAGGCTCGAGCTCGAGAACGTCACCGTCGAGAAGAACGCGGGCGTGGGCGTGCTGGTCGACGGCGCGAGCACCACGGCGTCGATCAAGAACGTCGACGTCAACGAGAACGGCGAGCGTGGGATCTGGGCGCAGCGCGTGAACGGTACGCTCGACGCGCCGGCCGTCCGCATCGAGGGCTCGCGCATCACGAAGAACAAGATCGTCGGCGTGGGCGCCGTCGAGTCGCACGGCATCATCATCGTGAGCGGTCGCATCGCCGACACGGTGGGCGCACCCGTCGTCACGAACCTCGAGAGCACCGAGTCGGTCGGCGACGGCTTCGGCGTCTACGCGGGCTCGGGCGACTTCAAGGTCGAAGGCACGAGCCTCGAGACGAACGCACGCGCCGCCGGCGTGATCGACGGCGGCGATCGCGGGATCATCATCGTCAGCGGGATCATCATCGTGAGCGGCGCAGTCGGGACCACCGGCACGAGCGCGTCGGGCCTCAAGATCGTGGTGCAGAACAACAAGGGCGCCGACGTGCAGGTCGCCGATACGGATCGCTCGGTCCCGACGAAGGCCCTCGGCGTGAGCGCACCGAAGCTGACCCTTCCGCCGGTGCTCTGATCGCCGGCGGGCAGCGCTCGAGCCGGTCGAGCAAGGGACAGCGCGACCGAACGTGGTCGTTGACACGGAAATCGGCCGAATTAAGATGCCGCCCGAAGCGGGTCCGGACCTCGCAGTTGCGCGGGTTTAGGCCAGTTTCGGGGGCACCTGACGGTTCCGTAATGAACGCGGGCCGCCAAGCGCCCTCTCGGACGACGGCGCGGGACTTGGGCCACGGGAAGAAATCCGGTAGGTAGCTCGTTCCGCGCCGCGAGGTACCCCCCCGCATCCGCGTGGAGGTGCAGCATGCATCGTTGCAGCCTGTTGTCGCCTCGCCTTTTTAGCGCTCTTTCGGAGGTTGGATGTCCACCGACGTGATGATCTACGCGAACGGCCTTACCAAGCGGTACGGCTCGTTCCGCGCCCTCGACGACGTGAGCTTCGAGGTTCGCCGCGGCGAAGTCGTCGGCTTCCTCGGCCCGAACGGCGCCGGCAAGTCGACCACGATGCGCATCCTGACGTGCTTCATCGCGCCGACCTCCGGCACGGCGAAGGTCCGCGGTCAGGACGTGTTCGACGACACGCTCGCGGTTCGCTCGAGCCTCGGCTACTTGCCGCAGCGCGCGCCGCTCTACCTCGAGATGACGGTCTACGAGTACCTGCGCTTCGCGGCGCAGGTCCGCAACATCGACCATTCGACGTTCAAGCGGCGCGCCCGCAACGTCGTCGAGGTCTGCGGTCTCGCTCAGTCGCTCTCGAAGGAGATCCGGCACCTGTCGCACGGCTATCGCCAGCGCGTCGGGCTCGCCCAGGCGCTCATCCACGAGCCGCCGATCCTCATCCTCGACGAGCCGACGAGCGATCTCGACCCGAACGAGAAGTCGGAGTTCCTCAACTACCTGAAGCAGATCGGCAAGGACCGCACGGTCCTCCTGTCGACGCACAACCTCAAAGAGGTCGAGAGCGCCTGCGCTCGCGCCATCATCGTGTCGCGCGGTCGCGTCGTCGCCGACGGCGCGCTCGACGAGATCCGCGCCAAGAGCGGCCGCGTTCGTTACGTCGTCTCCGTGCAGGAGTCGGTCGGAACGTCCGCGTATCGCGGCAGCGGCCCGCTTCCGAAGCAGTCCGAGGTCGAGGCCGCCCTCGGCCGCCTGCCCGGCGTGAAGAAGGTCGCCGAGCTCCCCACCGACGATCGCGCGCATGCGTACGCGATCGACGGCGAGGACAACCAGGACATCCGCGCCGACATCTTCCGCCTCATTGCGGACAAGGGCTGGGTCCTCCTCGAGCTGCATCGCGACACGCAGACGCTCGAGGACGTCTTCCGTCAGCTCACCATCGGCGACGAGCGCCGGAATCGTCAGATCGGTCCCGTCAGCGACGCGCGCAGCGACGAGGACGAAGAGGACGAGGACGAGGACGAAGAGGACGACGACGACGGCGAGGACGAAGAAGAAGAGAGCGCGCCTGTTGACGCGAAGCGGGGCAAGCGATGAGCAGCGAGACCGTCGAGAAGGACAGCAAGAAGAAGCTTCTCGCCTCCGAGGAAGCCGCGGCGAAGAACCGCGCTGCCGCCCGTGATGAGGACGACAGCGACGACGAGGACGAGGACGACGACGGCGAAGAGTCGAACGGCTCGTCTGGTTCGTCTGGCTCGAAGGAGAAGGCATCGTTCGACGCGACGCCCACCGAGAAGGTGGTCGTCAATCGTCCGAGCTCCGCTCGCATGGTGTGGACGCTCGCCAAGCGCGAGATCGGCGCCAACCTGAACTCGCCGATCACGTACATCGTCATCGCGGCGAGCCTCGTGCTCTTCGGGCTGTGGTTCTTCTTCTACAAGGGCGGCTTCTGGCAGATCGACCGCGCCTCCATGCAGCGCGTCTTCGACACGGTGCCCGGCGGCCTCTGCTTCCTGACCATCCCGCTCTTCACGATGCGCACGCTCTCGGACGAGAAGCGCGTCGGCACCATCGAGCTCCTCATCACGATGCCGGTGAAGGACAGCGAGGTCATCCTCGGCAAGTTCTTCGGCGCGCTCGCGATGGTCACGCTCCAGATCGCGCTCATCGCCGCGTTCCCGCTGGTGATGTTCACGCGCGCACCGTTCTGGCACCTCGGCGAGCTCGATTGGAGCCCGTTCTGGGTGGGAATGCTGGGCCTCTTCCTGCTGTCTGCAGCAGGCACCGCCATCGGCGTCATGTGGTCGTCGTTCACCGAGAGCCAGATCCTCTCGTTCTTCGCGACCATGCTCACGCTGATCCTCCTCTACGCCATCGGGTCGGTGACGATCGTCGAGTTCCTCCAGGGCTGGCCTGGCGACGCGATCTCGTTCATCAGCCTGCAGAGCCGCTTCGAGCCGTTCGCACGCGGCCTCGTCGACTCGCGCGCGGTCATCTATTTCCTCTCGCTCACCACCCTCGGCCTCGTGGTCGCCTTCCGCTCTCTCGAGAGCCGGAAGTGGAGCTGAACAATGGCTATGGAACGTAAGAAGAAGGCGGCGACCGAGAGCGGAGCTCTCGTCCTCGTCATCGCGCTGATCCTCATCGGCGTGAACGCGCTCAGCTACTTCATGTATTTCCGCAAGGACACGACCAACGCCCAGCGCTACACGCTGTCGGCGGGCTCCGGTCGACTCCTCCAGTCGATGAAGGGCGACATGAAGGTCGAGGCCTATGTCACCAAGGGCCTACCCAAGCTCGACGCGTTCGTGCGTGACCTCCGCGATCTGCTCCAGCAGTACAAGGAGTCGAGCAAGGGCAAGTTCGACTACGTCATCATCGAGGCGAAGGACGAGGAGCAAAAGAAGAAGGCCAAGGAGGCCGGGCTCCAGGAAATCCAGTTCGGTGAAGGCTCCGACACCGAGGACAAGGCGGAGTTCGCCAAGGGCTACATGGGCCTCGTCCTCAACTACGGCGCCGAGCGCGACACCATCAAGGTGCTCTCGCCCGACAACAACACCGGCATGGAGTTCTGGATCACGAACAAGATTCGTGAGGTCCGCGACAAGGGCGACAATCTCAAGCACAAGATCGGTCTCTTGACCGGCCACGACGAGATGAAGCTCTCCGAGGCCAACCTCGTCCCGGCGAGCTCGGGTCAGAAGC